>DATFMK010000513.1:0-5048 GCA_035267005.1 Balneolales bacterium | reverse complement strand
CTTTGCGTTTGGATTACCAATTGTAATACCCATATCCCCCGGATCCCGGGCAACCGCCGGTTGGTGGCGGAGCATGGCCGCAAACACATCTCCGTTATTTTTAAAGCGGGCCAGTTGATACCGATAGTCAGTTCCCTTCTTTGCCTGATACAGCGAATCTTTTATGAATAACCAACCTGCTGCCGGAAGGAAAAAGGAAAGAATTCCTATTGTAATAGGTTCCACAGAACTTGTCATCGGCTGCCAAACGGGTTGCTGTGTAACTAAGGCTGCTACAAATTCAAGTAACAAAACGGCTTGTACACTCAGACAAAAAGTACACCACTGACGGGCCACTCGTGCCTGGTAATATACAGAAAAAACAATATAGGGAAGCGCTATCAGATTTAGAATTGTTATGACAGGTAAAAAGCTCGTTCCCGTGATCAATAAATAAAGATAGCCCCCGGTAAAGTAAATAAAACCTATATCACTCCAGGATATATTTCCAATGACCTTAGCCGCATTGCTACTGAGTACACTCTGGCAATTGGTCTTGTTACCCATCGAACAAACTTTTTGCAATAGCGTATTCTGCTGATCGTATTCATACCATATGAGCAACCCGGTAAGGATCATTCCTCAAACTGGAACAACATAATAGAAGAATAATACAAAAGATCAGGGGATTGTTGTACGATCAGGCTCCCAATCTGTACCCATCCCAAACACAATAAACCAAGGAATGCAAGGGGAATGCGTAAGGTATGCCAGGTTTCTTTTCGTTTGATCCGTTTATAATTAGCCTCGCCGCTATTCTTTCCGGGTTCGGCTAACAAGACGACTTCTTCCCACCTTTTTAAAAAATCTTCTTTCGAAACCATTTGTTCCTGATCATTCTTATCAAGGTATACGATAGCCTCTTCCGATACTTTTGTAACGGTTACAAACTGTTGTCCCTTAAAATAAGCAATAAATGGCGTAGGAAGTTCTTCCAATTTATCGGGACTCGCTTGTAGTCCCACACTGTTTACTTTCCAACGATCCAAACTCTCTGAAATGCTCAGCAGGCTCGGATAGTCGGGATGCGATAACAGGGTTTCCTTAAGCGTCGTAAAACTTACGTTGGTCTTTAGCAGTGACAACAATTGAGAGGTTACCTGTATAAGATTATCGCCGGTAAATGATCGATTTAATTTAAATGATAAAGCCATTGTTTCAGATAATTTCGGGTTCAACTAAACTATCATTTACATTCAGAAATTGTCGATTACATATATTCCATTTCTGCTTTTGCCTCTTTAATCAAACTGAGTACTCACTTATCTCTATGGTAATCTTATCTAAACATATAGATATAGGCAAATACATTCACTCTGTATCTTTAGTACGTATTTTTTGTACGGAAAATTAGTCCGTAATTTTTACCCATTCATTTTAAAGCATCTTTATTAAAGTTTTCAGCTCGGTCAGATTCATTCCTGTATGATAGGTAAGAAATTCATACAACGCTTTTTCATCATCCAAACCAACTTGCCAGGCCAATTCAAAGCCAGACAGATGATGGTCCTTAATCAGAAGTTCATAAATACGTAACAACCGTGTTTTAATGATGACTTTTTTGGGCCGCTCATGATAACACTTAAAATAATGACGAGCAAACCATTGAGCAGAAGTACCATAATTTAGACAGTTTGCCCAATCTTCTAGGGTATGAATTTCCTCGAGATGAGCGATTAATACGATATTCGCTTTTACTAATAATTCCTGAACCCCATTTTCCATAGATCCCAAACGTTTACATATTAGTACCTTTTTTAAAAAGATAGAATAGTTTCTTTCTTGTTACATAAGGAGTAAGAAATTTTGCATTGTTTTACATTTTTATTGTTGTCCAGTGTTTTATACGCGATTTTTTGGAATGTAAGATGGGGGAGGATAGAAGCGTTTGGCAAAAGAGCAAAGTTATATTGCCTTTGTAAGACTATTCATTAGTCTTAGGAAACGGTTGGAGATTAATGATAGGTTGTAATGAGCACAATAAATCGGTCACAAGATACATTCTTGTGACATCCGTGGGAATTCAAAAAAGTGAAATTTTTCTGTTTTAAATGTTAACAGATTCCTTTTATTGGAACTTTTTATTATACCTAATTTATATGGTTACGATTCAGTAATATGGAGAATTCTAAATAATATTTCTTTTAAAGGTCCTTATTTTTAAACACCAATAATTTTTTCTCCATCAAATCATATACGATAATTTTATGATTTCCGATTGCGGCCATTGAAAAACCATACAGAAGTTTACTGTGATCCGAGTGAAATAATTTAAATGTGTTTTCAAGCGTCACATGTCCATTGGAATCCAACCTGTATTTGAATAAATAGGTAAATTTTTTAACATAGGTTTTCCTACCAATCGGGGTATGTTTAGCCTCCAGTAAGTAAATATTATTTTTCCAAATAGAAGCAGCGTAAAATAGAAGACTCAAACCACGAAAATTAGGATTCCTATTTTCTTTTTTAACGCGTATGATGAGATTATGCATTGCAGGAGGAGCAATCTTTGTTTCATCTATAAGTTTGCCCTCTAAATTATAGATCTTTATCAAGGGCTCTGATTTTGCAATGGCAATCAATTTGTTATGATGAATAATCAAGATACGGTCAGTTCTACGGAAATGCTTGTTATCCTTTGAAGTCATATTAATTCCAAATGCTCTGACTTTTTGACCATGTGCGCTGAACTCAGTAATAGGGTGTTTACTATATCCTGTAGATAAAAAAATATGCCCGTGATCATCTATGGCCATATCGGAAGCGGTTGACTTGGGTAATTCTACCTCACGGACCAAGTGATTCTTATTATCATATACTAATAATTTTGCTTGGTTTCTATCGTACACAAATAGACTGTCATTTACAAAGCACAAAGCCATAATACCAGTAAATTCACCCGGTCCTTTCCCATATCTATAAATGTGACCGAGCAGGTTGAGATGAGGTCCAAGCTCAATAACTTGTGGTCTGTTGTCAGCGAGATATAATTTATTATCAGCAAATGCTATAGATCCTACATCTCTGATAAATGTTGAGTCATTGAGCGAATCAGAGAGGCTTCTAACAGGCTGTAAACTGATGGGCTTGGGTACTTGCCGCTTATTATTACAAGCTTCATTTAAGAGTATTAGAAATAAAAGCATAGCTAACAGTAGGGGATAATAATTCAATTTCTTAACTATCATCATTGCCTCATATTTTGATTATTTCAATTTAAACCGGTATCGAACAATATCTTCTGAACCTTTTTTGTTTGTTTCTTTCGTGTAGATATACCCGTTTTTAATCATTTGTATGGACTTACTTCTTGGCCAGATGAAACGAGCTAATAGGTTACCTTTGGGATTTAGTACCCACCACTGATACACTTTCATATTGCGAACGGTAGTTGCGACCCAAAGCCGGTTTTGGTTATCAATTTTCATATCCGTAAGAACCGGCCAGGTTGGGGGTAGTTTCATAAATTTCATTTCATGGATAAATTTAACAGGCAGTCCGTATTGAGATGCGGATTTTTTCGTCAATTGAATTTTGGGGTGCGGGTAATAAAACGCACGCAAATAGGATCCATTTGGACCATAAACCTTAATCAAAAGATGGTCAGGTTCAGCCTGGTAAATTTTGTTATTGCTTGACAGGACGGTCCGTGAACGTCCGAAAAAATAAAAAAGATTAAAGCCTCCTGCGAAATGATTACTCAATCTGGTACGTGTATCGTTTTTAAAATCAAACAGTTTTTTTGATGAAATATTTCCAGATTTATTTAACGGGAAAAACATACCCTTGGTGTCATAATTCTGCTATTTTTTGGGATATTTTTGTGGACTATGCATATTACGTGAAATAACACTTGAGAGAAATTCTGCGAGATAGGTATTATTATTCCTCACGTATAATTTTTCTATAAAAGGAAATGTTTTTTTTAATGCCGGAAATTTGTCCCTGTTTGTAGCGAGTACAACAGTATTCTCGAGTGCCAGAGGATGAAGCCTAAAGACACTTTCTTTCAGTTGATTTTCATCGTACACATATAAATGATTGCTCCTAATCTGCATATTAAATATCGAAAGAAATTCACCGGGACCTTTACCTTTTCTTCCGAAATGAGTAAGATATTGGCCATTAGGTTTAAATACATATATAGTATTCTGCTGACCTGAAATAAAAACCCTTCCTGAACTATCAACGGCAAAGGGTCCCGTTTGTCCGATCAATATATTCTTAGTGCTACCATAAACGGCGTTTTTTTTGAAAGAAATGGTGTCTTTGGGCTTGGCATTAACCGGATAAACGGTCAGGTTTTTTAACTTCCGAAATTGTTTGGGGATTTGGTTGGGTTTGTGAGCCGAACATCCCCATAACATGAAGAGTAGAAAAAGCAGTGATAATTTTTTCATTGGAATATTCTCTTTTTTTAGTAACCCTCCAAAGGTTCGGAACCCTTGGAGGGTTCATCTACTTTTGTACGAAATCTTTGTTTTTGTATAAAATTTATCTTTAAAATCACATATTGTTTTTAATGGCGTGATTTAACACTATTTGCCTTTTTTAGATGAACCCCACCATCAAGGTGGAACCCATCTATCTTTAGCCAACAGCTGATGACTTATTAATTACTAATTACTCAGTACTCATTACTAATTGTATTCGCTCCAAACGGTTTATCCCAAATTCCTGCCAGCAAAACGATCAAAATCGTGCTGATCGACAATCCCCAAAAAACGGTGATGGACATGGTATTCCAAAATTCGGAAGTGCCTTGAAACATCAGCGGGACTAAGCCCGCCAGGGTGGTCATCGTTGTTAACAGGACTGAAGTCATCCGTTTTTTATAGGTATACAGCCAGCTTCTCGCACCGTGGATTCCTTTTTCTTCCATCAAACGATGTCCGTGCATGAGAAGAATGGCATTGTTTACGACAACACCAATCAGCAGCATCGTTCCGGCGAAAGCTCCGCGGCCGAAATCCATTCCCGTGTATAAAAATCCCTCCATAATCCCGATA
>DATFMK010000512.1:0-9276 GCA_035267005.1 Balneolales bacterium | reverse complement strand
ATGGAATTATTAGCTCTGAGTATGCCATCCAGCGTGTCTTGAAATCGGCCTACGGCTACACGAACATTATCCAGGCTGAGGGATTGTACATGCCTTTTGGCCAAAGTTGCCAGAGAATCCGATCCTTCCAGCGTAATAATCTTTCCCGATCCATTCAGTTTAAGTGCGGCGGCCTGATAAGCGGCTGAAATTCCCAAAGAAGTTCCTAATTCCAGACATTGACCGGGTTCGAATTTTCGGATAAGTTTGAATAAAAGCAGTGACCAAAAATATGGTTTACTGGCACTTTTCGAGATTTCACTTATGGTTCGAGTCACTTCACGACCCTTGCGCATTTCGTCCTCAGAAAGCTTTTGACCTGGTTTTCCGGCGCCATAGTCAACGATCGTTATTTTAGTGTCAGATGCGTTCAGTACATCCCGATGCAATTCTATCCTTTCGATCCACATTTTTTCATCGGAAGGTACCTCGTTTTGCAGCGTCTCTCTCAAAGCTTCTCCAAGTGATTTAGAAACGCCATCACTTTCACATAAACGGGATATGACCCCGTGAGCTTTTAGTTTTAGAATCGACCGCAGGAAAGGTCTGGCAATTTTTTTCAACTCTCTCATAATGGGAACCTCCTGGAAACCGGAATAATAAAATAACCGTCTAATAAATAGTTGTTTATGCTTATAGCTTTAATATATTCAATTTAGATAGATAATCCAGTGGGAGAAGAGTTAACTCAATACTTTTTCTATCCTTTAATCAGAATTCACGTATTCGGATAAAGTCATAACAAAAAGTGGAGAATTGACTAACAGATAAAATGAGATAGATGAACAGTAAGGTAAAATCGTTGGCAGAAAGATACCATTTTTAAACGCTATATAATACTACTAAAAACATTAAAAAATGAATTTATCTGAATTCATCATACCATTTTTGAACGGTAAGATGTTAACTTAAGCAACGGTATTCACTGTTTAAATCATCGGAAGATAATTTTCTGCTTCCGGCTTCACAGAGATATTTAATTAATACACTTCTAATGGCATGAATGGCCTTATGCCGATCCTTTATCGATTAAAAGATCAAGCGTTGCTTTCACCGGATACTCATCTCCAAGCGCTACTTGATATTCTCTTGATTTATTTTCGTATTTGCAAGTCCAGCGAAATTGCAAATCATTTCCTATTCAACCCTTATATTTTCGACTGGTTTAAGTTTGCTTACTTTTATGACGTGGTAACTGATGGTTAAAAAGGCGATAATCCCAACGGAACAGCCTGCTGCTAGGAATAACCATAAACTTATTGGCGTTTTATATGCGAAACCGGATAGCCAGTATTGCATACTCAAGTAAATGATGGGGCACGAAATCATAAAGGCCATGGCGAGTAGTTTTATGATGTCTTGCGATATCAGTAAAGTCAGTTGTTGAAAAGTGGCTCCGATTACCTTGCGTATGGCAAATTCTTTTGATCTTTGCCGGGCCGAATAGGCGACCAGTCCGAATAATCCAAGGCAGGATATGATGATGGTCAGTAAGGAGAATATTTTAAATAAATCAAACAGTTTGGCTTCGGGCGCATAATTCTTCGCCAGCGTATTTTCAAGGAAAGAATAGACAAATGGTGAGCGGGAATTAACCTGTTTAAAATTGTTTCTGATCATTCCCAAAATGGTCTTTTTAGATTTATTGGCCGAATTAATTTTGGCAATCAGATTTACATGAAAACTGACCGGATACAGTACGACAGGCGGGATTGGTTCTCTCAGGGATGCCGAATTAAAATTTTTGACAACGCCCACGATATCCCAATAATTCTGCTTTTTCCCTTTTTGGGGAGCTTGCCGGCTGATTTTATCCCCGATAACCGGTCCGTGTAAACCCAATTTTCGGATAGTCACCTCATTAATAATCACCGCATGTTTTAACTGACCCGGACTTAAATCTTCGAAACTTTTTCCTTTTATAATGTGCATGCCGAAAACGTTAAAAAAGCCGGTGCCGATAAATCCCATTTGTACCGGCATGCCTGCGGAGCTTTTCATCCCCATAGTCCAAAGCTTGCTGTGTATATAACCTCTTCCCGGGTAATTCACCGCGCTCGTAACCTCTGTAATTTCAGGATGTTGAAGCAACTTATTCTTTAAAGCATTGAAATTTCCTCTTTGCTGTCCGGTTCCAAGATTTATCACAATCAAATCTCTGTAGGAAAATCCCAAATCCTTATGATTGATATAGTTAAGCTGATTTAAAACGACCAGCGCGCATCCGATCAGACTCATTGAAATCATGAGTTGCAGGACAACCAAACCGTTTTTTAAAGACAGGAAAGATCCGGCATTTTTGAAATTTCCTTTGAGAACTTTAGAAGGTGAATAGGATGACAAATAATTTGCAGGATAGAAACCGGCTCCTAAAACCGTTATAAAAATAATGCCCAATAATGCTGCTAAAAAAGTTCCATTGACGGTTAAATGTATGTTCTGATCAAAAAGATGATTTAAATACGGAATACTAATTTTCAATGTCGCGATTGCCACGATACAGGAAAGGATGACATACAATAATGCTTCCGTATAAAATTGAAGTTTTATGCGGTTTTTATCTGATCCCAAAACTTTGCGGACGCCGATTTCTTTCGCTCTTCGTTCTCCCTGCGAAATAGACAAATTGACGAAATTGGCTATCGCCACAAACAGCAAAAAGAAAGCGATGATCGATAAAACATACACATTGGTGATGTCACCGTTCGCTTCTAATTCTCCATAAAGATGGGAATGCAGATGGATCGCTGTCAGGGCTTGCGGCTTAAATACAAAATGGTTTCCGGATGCCACACGCTTTGTAAAAGCCGGCAGATTTTTTTTGATCTGATGAATATTGGTGTGTTTATTTAAAAGGAAATACGTTCGCGTACTTAGATCGGACCAGTCCCGATCTCGTTTTTTGTTTAGATATTGGAAGTTTGCAATAAATTCAGGATGGAAATGGGAGTTTGCCGGCAGGTTTTTAAACACACCGCTAACGATATATACTTTGCCACTTAACGTTATTTTCTGGTTAACCAGGTCGTTCGCATTATGAAAATATTGTTGAGCCACTTTCTGACTGATAACCACAGAATTCGGACGAGAGAGCAGATCCGATGTATTTCCTCTGAGAATCTGGAAAGTGAATATGTTAAACAGACCGGGATCCGCCCAATAAAAATTATGAATATTAAACGTTTCGTTGTGCACGATGATATTCGCGGATTGTACCCGGCTTAGACGGCTTACTTGCGATATTTCAGGAAAGTTATTCTTAAGTGCATCGGCAAGCGGTGCAGGAGAGTAGGTTGTTTTCGTACGATTGCCGGTCATTTCCGTATGGGTTGTCATCCGGTAAATACGGGAAGCTTTTTTATTGAAACGGTCGAAACTGAGTTGGTAAGAAATGACCAGAAATAAAAATTAAACGCTCGCCAAACCCAAAGATAGCCCAACCACATTAATCAGTGAGAAAAATTTGTTACGATAAAACTGACGAAAGGCAACCCTTAAGTAATTTAGTATCATGCTAATAATATTATTAAACTTTGTGATGTTCAATGATAGATAATTATGTGATTTATTACCTTAGATGCAATTGAATTTATAGATATCGTGATATTGGGAGAAAAGGTGGGGCATAGCACATTGCACAAAGTGTGTATTTTATTTTTAAAAACATCCTTGGTGTTATTGTGAGCCAATAATTAAGGGAAAAATCTAACAACCATTAAATGTAGGTATTTCGAGATGTCATTATGATATGTGGAGTGAAGCAATCCCCTTCCGTTATTAAAGCCATAAGCCGAGAACAACAGTAGGAGATTGCCCGAAGGGATTCGGGGTTCCTTGTGTAACGGCATCGATTGCGTCCGCTCTCTCGCAATGATACGATATCACGTATTAATCTCATAACAATGCTTTACGTCGAAATGTTTTTTGTACGCTTCTTCTGTTAGAAAGAGAATGTTGTTAGTATTTGGAAGCTAAATCTGATCTGTAGCTTTTATTGTACCATTTTATCTACATAGAGACATTTTTCTGTCAAGAGGGTCAGTCGTCCTTCTGAATCCGTTAAAATCGTCGTTCTATAAAAATTTCCTAAAAGGGTTTACTTGGAAATATTATTTGTGTATTATTAAGACATAATTGTCTTAAATGATTCATCAAGTTTTTTATGCTTTCACAAAGTTGTAAATATGGAATATGGGCGATTCTTTATCTGGCTTCTGACCCGGACCGGGAATATATATCGATCCGTGAAATAAGCTCCAAGTTGAAGATATCGTTTCATTTCCTCACGAAAATTTTGCAGTCGCTAACGCAGGCTAAAGTCATCGTGTCGATGCGGGGCGCCAGCGGAGGTGTAGCCCTTGCCCGTTCCGCCAAAGATATCAACCTGCGGGAAATCATTGAAGCAGTGGATGGAAATCATATTTTCACGGAATGCATTCTCGGACTTCCGGGATGTGGAAATGAAAAACCTTGCCCCATGCATGAAAAATGGGCGGTAAAGCGCAGTGAATTTACGCAAATGTGTGAAGCAACAACCCTTGATGCTCTGGCAACAGATGCCAAAACTTCCCGGTGGCTGAATTCAGAGGTCATGCCGGGAATTAATATGCACTCTTAAAATTTTTTTAAATATATTTAAGATAAAATACTCTTAATTCTTATCTAATTAAATTACTATCATATGCGAAAACTTATAATTCCTATACTCTTATTCATGTCACTTCTTGCTTGGGGGTGCTCTTCCTCATCAAAGAAGTCAAATGCAAATAATACACAGGCAGCTTCTGCTCAAAAGAGCAATAATGGATTGACGGCATTTCAACTTAAAAACGGAATTGGCCCGATAACATCAGTTGTTAAAGTTGGTCCGCTTAATAAAAAGCTGGCCGCTAAGGGGAAACAAATCTTTGAAAACAATTGCTCAAGCTGTCATCAAATCGGGAAACGCTATGTGGGGCCGGATCTTCAGGAAGTCACCAGCAGGCGTACACCGACGTATATCATGAATATGATCCTGAATCCGAGTGGAATGACACAAAAACACCCGGTCGCTCACAAGTTACTGGCAAAATTTGCGACACAGATGGCCAATATGCATCTCACGAAAGATCAGGCCCGTGCTGTTGTCGAATATTTCCGGTCGGTCAATCCCAATACTCAAAAATAAAAATTCATCTCAGAAAAATGACTAAAATATTAATGGAGGCTTATGTATGTCATTTCGTAAATTATTAAAAAATATCCTCTTAGGAGGGATAGCTATTGCCGTAACCGCGCTTATGTTTAGCGGATGCTCATCTCAAAAAGGGGAAATTGGAAATCAGGATGCTGCTGATCAGGTGTATGTACCACCCGGAAAGCACGATAAATTTTACAGTTTCATGTCCGGAGGCTGGACCGGTAATGTTTCGGTTTATGGAATCCCATCCGGCCGGCATCTCTATACCATTCCAGTGTTTTCACAAGATCCGACCAACGGTTGGGGTTACACCGAGGAAACCAAAGCCATGTTAAACACTTCCTACGGTTATATTCCCTGGGGAGATACGCATCATGTTCAGCTTTCGAAAACCAATGGCATGTATGACGGTCGCTGGCTCTTTGTCAACGATCGTAATGGACACCGGATTGCGAGAATCAATTTGAAGACTTTTCGGACGGATGAAATCCTGGAAATTCCCAATATGGCGGGCGATCATGCTTCTCCGTTTTGTTCTTCTAATACACACTATATTTCAGCGATGACCGAATACAGCATTCCGCTTCCCAAACCGCTGGGTAATGGAGTGGATGTTCCTATCGATTCGTACAAGAAAAATTTCAGAGCAACCTGTACGATGGTGAAAGTTAATCAGAAAACAGGTCGCATGAATGTGGATTTCCAAATTGAAGTCCCGCCTTTCGATTATGATTTGGGCAGATTTGGTCTGGCCATGTCTAAAGACTGGGTATTCTACACGTGTTACAATAGTGAAGAAGCTCATACTATGCTCGAAATCAATGCATCCCAAAAAGATAAAGATTTCGTACTGGCCATAAACTGGAAAAAAGCTGCTGAAGCCGCTGAAGAAGGAAAAGGTCAGATAGTCCATACCGCCTACGATCACAATTATGTTGATCCGCGTACCGATATAGCTCATTCTCATGTAATGCATGATGTAAGAGTACTGAGTCCTGCCGATCTTAAAGGTGCCATATATTTTATACCGGCGCCAAAATCTCCACACGGAATAAATGTTTCGCCTTCCGGTAAATACATGGCAGAAGGTGGAAAATTATCTACGGTCGTTCCGGTGGAATCTTTTCCCAAGATGCTTGAAGCCATCAAAAACAACGATACCACCGGATCGGTCACATCGGGTATTGTCGGACGTATTCCTATTCTCAAATATAAGGATGTTTTAGCTTATGAAGTCAAAGGTGCGGGCTTAGGACCATTGCACGTTGAATTTGATGGCAAAGGACATGCCTATAATTCTGCATTTATTTCTTCAGAAGTCGTTAAATGGAGTTTGAAAGATGGAAAAGTGATCGACCGTCACCCGGCTTATTATTCCACGGGTCATATTACCATTCCCGGGGGCGATACGCGTCAGCCTTACGGACATTATCTTATTGCTCTGAATAAAATCACCAAAGATCGCTATTTGCCAACCGGACCGGAAATGTTCGCAGGGGAACAGTTATTTGATATCAGTGGAAACAAAATGAAATTGCTCCTTGATTTTCCTGTTGAAGGGGAACCCCACAACGCGGCTGAAATTCCGGCAAGTCTCATCGATACGGGTCAGGTTAAATATTTTAAACTAACCGATAATCACAACCCGTATGTGACACGCAAAGAAGCGGATGCCAAAGTGGTCCGTCATGGACACCGGGTCGATGTTTACATGACCGCCATCAGGAGTCATTTCACACCGGATAATATTGAAGGAATTAAAGTCGGTGATACGGTTTATTTCCATGTTACCAATATTGAGCAGGAATGGGACATACCCCATGGTTTTGCCATGGAAGGTATGCGAAACGCAGGGATGTTAATCATGCCCGGCGAAACGCGTTCTGTTGTTTGGAAACCCCAAAGAAAAGGCGTTTACCCGTTTTATTGCACGGATTTCTGTTCTGCTTTGCATCAGGAAATGCAGGGATATGTACGGGTCTCACCCGCCAATTCCAATATTAAAATTGTTTACGGAACCAATAAAGATCTGAATTGATATTGAGAAGGAGGGTCTTCGGACTCTCCTTTTTAAAATAACGTGAGTTCGATGTAAACCCTTATTAAAAAAATGTTTAGATCCCAATAATTTATTATGAAGATTTCTCCCTCTGGTCGGAATGACGCTCCGAGTCGCAGTTATGCGTTAATAGGTTTAATTATTGGCGTCATCTCGAATCCGTTGGAGTGAGTGATCTTAAGATCGTTTTTAAGGGAGGAAAAGCTAACAATCAACACCTGAAATTATATCGGTTTCACATTAAATAAAGAGATTCGGAAAGGAAGTAAAAATTGATTAAGAAGGATAGAATACTTTTGGCTATTGCATCCGTAATGCTGTTGGGTGTTTTTGCATTTCCATTGTGGCAGATCCGTTTACAAGCACCGCAATATCCGGAAGGCCTTGGGTTAAATATCAAGATCAACACGGTAGAAAGCTTGCATCCCCATAACATAGCTACCATAAATGATTTAAATCATTATATCGGGATGAAAGCGATACGTCCGGATACGGTGCCGGCACTGAAAATTATGCCTTATCTGGTTGCTCTGTTAATCGTTATGGGCTTGATCGTTCTGATCGTAAATAACCGCACGTTATTTTTTGGATGGCTCTCGACCTTTGTCGCGCTGGCTCTGGCCGGATTTGGTGATTTCTATAAATGGGAATACGATTATGGTCATCATTTGAATCCCAAAGCCCCGATTAAAGTACCGGGAATGTCGTATCAGCCCCCGATAATTGGGTCGAAGCAACTATTAAATATTCACGCGACTTCCATACCGGGCATCGGTGGCATCCTTCTGGGAATATCTCTGATGATCGGTGTCTATATACTTGTTAATGAAGTCAGATCTAAAAAAATTACGAATCAGAAGCAAACAGTTTGAATATTCGATATGAAAAGATTAAGTGTCACATATATAAAATCGTTAGTTACTGGAATGATTTTGGTTCTATTGTCTGCCTGCAGTGCGAATAATAAACCGCAGCCGATCAATATTGGTCAGGATAATTGTGCTTATTGTAAGATGGGGATCGCGGATACCCGGTTCGCGAGCGAGATCATCACTCAAAAAGGTAAAGTATACAAGTTCGATTCTATTGAGTGCATGGTTTCTTTTTATCAGGATCATCAGAATGCTGATTTTGATAAAGCTGATTTGTGGGTCCATGATTTTCTCCATCCTAAGGAATGGGTGCCGGAAAAAAAGGCCAAATTCATTAAAACGGATAAGATTCATACTCCGATGGGAATGGATTTGATTGCGGTGAAAAACGATTCTGAAATCAGGGAGATAAAAAAGCAATTAGGGGGAAACAGCATGAAATGGTCCCGTTTATTGCAATATGTAAAAACGAATATGAGAGAGCATTAAAAAATGAATATTCCCTTGAAAAAGGTTCTCCCGTTACTGATAATCCCAATGTTTCTGACATTAATCGTTGAATCATCCGAGGCAAAAAATATCAATGTTAGTCAAAACGGATCGGTTACAACGATTGAGGAAGCACTCAAATTAGCCCATAATGGTGATCGGATTATTGTTGATAAGGGAGTTTATGTCGGTAATCAGATTAATGTGAATAAACAAGTTACGATAATTGGCCGGAAAGGAGCTATCCTCGACGGTATGGGCAAATATCAGATCATGGTCGTTACAGCCGATAGTGTGACGATAGAAAACCTGACGTTTCGTAATGCCGGAATCAGTTATGTAAACGATAATGCCGCTATTAAACTTAAGGAAGTCAGAGATTGCATTATCAAACACAACAAACTGATCAATAACTTTTTTGGGATATATCTTGCGAAATCGAAATACTGTACCATTTCGCAGGATTCTGTTATCGGGAATGGCCGGGAAGAGACGGCTTCGGGTGGAGGCATTCATTTATGGAATTGTGATCATATTACGATAACACATAATTATACGAGTAAAAATCGTGATGGCATCTATTTCGAATTTGTAAATCATACGACGATCACTCATAACGTTAGTGAAAATAATATTCG
>DATFMK010000511.1:0-12543 GCA_035267005.1 Balneolales bacterium | reverse complement strand
CCAACTAATATTGATCTCCCGGATGAGCAGCCCGGTGTTCTGAAGAAACCATATCAATGGACCCAGGTTAGCCTGCCGTGGATGGCGATCGGATATGAAGAACAAGTTACTCCAATACAACTGGCTCAAGCCTATAGTGCTTTCGCAAATGATGGAATCATGATGCGCCCTTATATCGTAAAAGCCATTGTTGATCAAAACGGAAATGTTGTAAAACGAATTAATCCGGTTAAAGTCAGACGAGTAGCAAAAAAAACGACCATTAAAAAGTTATTACCCGTTTTTCACGGTGTAGTATCCGATAGCGGAACAGCAGCAAAAGCCCAGGTTCAGGGACTGCCCATTGCCGGCAAAACCGGAACAGCACAAAAATATACCGATGGCAGCTATCATCTGGAACATGTCGCCTCTTTTGTTGGATTTTTCCCCGTTCATAATCCGCAATATGTCTGCCTGGTCATCGTCACAGATCCGAAAACCAGTATTTATGGTGGACAAGTCTCAGCACCGATTTTCCACAACATCGCTAAACGATTAATCGGGGTAGATCCAAAATTGCAACAAATTGTCGATAAAAAGCCAAATGCTCCACATTTTCTGATTGTACCGGGAGTCAAAGGCTTAACAAAAAAACAAGCTGAAACATTTTTAGCGGATCAAGGTTTCAGCTTTCAAATTAATGGGAAAGGTAGTATCATAGTAGGTCAAACCCCCTCTTCGGGTACTGAAATCGAACCTCATCAGCCAATAAAATTGGTTACAGGTAGTATCGATCATCCAAATTCAAATCAATCCGGAAATCAAGATTTTATCCATGTCCCTGATGTCAAAGGATTGAGTATGAGAGAAGCGACACACCTCTTAACAAAAGCCGGTTTAAAAGTTAAAATTATCGGCTCGGGAACTGTATTCGCGCAATTCCCAAAACCAAAAGCACTGATGCAGGCCGGACATTCTGTAACCATACGGGGTAAAGAAAAATCACTCACTGAAATAATAAATTCAAAATGAAAGATTTGAAATAATAGTGACCATTAAAGAACTCATAACGATTTGTAAACCTCTTAAGATTCTGGGATCAGAACCAGAGTCCCTGGGTTCTCTCATTCAGGATTCCAGGCATGTTTCGATGGGCGACGTGTTTATCGCCGTGAGAGGTACGCAATCCGATGGTCATGATTATATCGACATGGCGATATCCAAAGGCGCCGCAGTGATTATTACCGAAGAAGAACAACCGCCTTCATCTATCAAAGATATTTACCAACTCGTGGTCAAAAATACGAGATCGTTGTTGAGTCCACTGGCACTCGCGTTTAACGGAAATCCGCAAAAAGATATTACAGTTGTTGGTGTTACGGGAACTAATGGAAAAACCACGGTATCTACCCTTACCTATCAGATTTTGATGAAAATTGGATATAAAACGGCTCTGTTGGGTACTGTTGAAAAAAGAATTGGTAACAAAAGATTACCCAGTAAGTTAACCACTCCGGGTGCCCTTGAAATAGCCCAAAATCTGCGTGCTATGGTTGATGCCGGTTGTACGCATGCCATCATGGAAGTATCATCTCATGCGCTTGATCAGGATCGTGCCTCCGGAATTCCTTTTAAAGTCGCCGCTTTTACCAATTTGAGTCATGATCATCTCGATTACCATAAGACAATTAAAGCTTATGCTAAAGCCAAGAAAAAGCTGTTTGATCAATTACGCCCGGATGATGATGCCATCATCAATAATGATGACGAATATGGATCATTCATGTCGAAAGATTCAGCGGCATCGATCTGGAAATTTAGCTTTACTAATAATGCGGATTATCCATGTAAGATCATTTCCAATACAGCGAAACATTTGATCATCGATATTGAAGGAACTCGTGTTCAAAGTCCGTTAACAGGTGAATTTAATGCTTATAATATTGCAGAGGCTTACCTCATTTGCTTAGCTCTGGGTTGTTCGAAATCCAATATAGTCTCTGCTTTATCAAGCGCCCAGGGCGCCCCAGGCAGACTGGAGAAGATTACCATAGCTAATGATTCCAGTCTGCCTGTAATTTTCGTCGATTATGCCCACACTCCGGATGCCCTTGAAAAAGTTTCGGATACATTGGCTAAAATTAAAAAAGACGATCAAAAATTACATATTATATTCGGATGCGGTGGAAACCGGGATGTCACCAAAAGACCACTGATGGCTGCGATCGCGGAAAAATATGGCGATCAGGTCATTGTCACATCTGATAATCCCCGTTTCGAAGATCCTGAAAAAATCATTGACGATGCGGTTAAGGGATTATCTAAACCGGATAACGCTATCAGGGAGTCTGACAGAGAAAAAGCTATTCAATGGACGATCGCTCATGCCGACCCCAATGATATTATCTTGATTGCTGGCAAAGGACATGAGGATTATCAGGAAATTAATGGAGAACGGCACCATTTCGATGATCGGGAAATAGCAAAGAACGCCTTATATAAGCGAAAAAGCGATCTTAAGGCAGATAAGGAGGTGTCGTAATGCTATATCTGCTTTTACATTGGATAGAAGATCATTTTCAGCCGCCCGGATTCAGCGTATTTTCTTATATCTCGGTTCGAAGTGCTCTTGCCGCGATCACCGCATTAATCATAAGTTTGATTATTGGTAAACATATTATCGGCTGGTTACAGAGAATGCAGCTGCGTGAAACGATCCGCACCGATATTGGTCTGGACACCCATTTGGAAAAAGCCGGGACTCCAACCATGGGGGGACTAATTATTTTACTGGCCACCTTACTGCCTACATTCTTATGGATCAAACCGGACAATATTTATGGCTGGTTAATCATGTTTGTAATGCTTGCCCTCGGTATCGTTGGATTTTTCGATGATTATATCAAAGTGATTAAAAATGATAAGGAGGGTTTGGCAGGCCGTCTTAAAATAGCTGGTCAGATCTTTGTAGGATTGATATTGGCCTTAACTTTATATTTTTATCCTCCTTTTCATGCTTATAATACGTTAAGCACAGTTCCTTTTATTAAGAATTTAAATATTGATTATGCAATTTTCGGTCAATCATTAGGTTGGATTACTTATATCCCTGTTGTGATCTTTATCATAGTTGCGGTTAGTAATTCTGTAAACCTGACCGATGGATTAGACGGACTATCCGCCGGTATCTCCGCTATTGTAGGTATCGCTTTAGGTATTTTAAGTTACGTTTCTGGAAGAACCGATTTCTCCAATTTTCTTAATATTTTATATTTGCCGGGAACGGGAGAATTAGCAGTATTTTCAGCAGCAATGGTCGGAGCGTGTTTCGGGTTCCTATGGTACAATACCTATCCGGCCGAAGTATTCATGGGCGATACAGGATCCCTCGCCTTAGGCGGGGCAATTGGTGCCGTCGCACTCATGGTACGTAAAGAATTGATGTTGCCTATTTTATGCGGAGTCTTTTTCATGGAAACCGTTTCGGTAATCATTCAAACTTCGTATTACAAATATACCAAAAAAAAATACGGAGCCGGGAAAAGATACTTTTTAATGGCTCCAATTCATCATCATTTTGAAAAAAAAGGATGGCCCGAACCCAAAATTGTGGTTCGTTTTTGGATTATTTCGATCCTCTTAGGCGTCCTTACCATAATGACATTAAAAATTAGATGATCGACGTTCAGGGAAAATATATAACTATAGCCGGAGCAGCACGAAGCGGTATTGCTGCTGCTATTTTACTAAAACGTAAAGGAGCAGAAGTATTTGTATCCGATAATGGAGTTATTGCCCCACCGGCTCAGAAACGTCTTGAGCAAAACGGTATTCAATTTGAACAAAAAGGACATACTTCAAAAGCCTGGAAGGCGAATTTTCTGGTTGTCAGTCCGGGTGTTCCTACAAATTCAAGTATTGTACAATATTACATCCAGCAAAAAAAGAAGGTTTATTCTGAGCTGGAAGTAGCCAGTTGGTTCTGTAAAGGCAATATCATTGGCATCACAGGAACCAATGGCAAAACAACGACAACCACCTGGCTCGATCACCTTTGGAACACTGCTCATCGTAATCATATTACAGCAGGCAACATAGGCCTTGCATTCTCAGATATCGTTGAGGATGTCGAGCCGGATATGGAGATCATTTTGGAAGTAAGCAGTTTTCAATTGGATTTCATTGATACTTTTAAACCTAAAATCAGCTTATTACTTAATATCACTCCGGATCATTTGGACCGATATGATCATAAGTTTGAAAACTACATACAGGCTAAACTCAATATATTCAAAAACCAGACGGAGTCTGATTATCTGATATATTCGTATGATGATCCGGTGATTCGAAGAGTTTTACTGGATATGCCAAGAGGCAGCAAATCTCCAAAGCTGCTTGCTTTTTCAATTAGAAATAAAGTTCCGGAAGGTGCCTTTATTCATGGCGATGAAATTATTTTCAGAATTAATAATCGAGAGGAAGTCCTTATGAAAGCAGAAAAAATTTCTTTAAAAGGACAACATAATTTAAACAACGGACTTGCTACAGCACTTGCAGCCCGCGCTTCGGAAATCAAAAATGAGGCTATACGTGACAGCCTCATGAGTTTTGAAGGTGTGGAACACCGGCTCGAATTTGTCCGTGAGCTCGATGGTGTACGATATATTAATGATAGTAAAGCGACCAACGTCAATGCCGTTTGGTATGCGCTCGACAGCTTTCAATCACCTATGGTTGTTATCATGGGCGGACGTGATAAAGGGAATGATTACAGCGAATTGGAAAATCTTCTACGCAAGAAAGTTCACACCATCATCGCTATCGGAGAGGGTAAAGAAGAAATTCAAAAACAATTGAATAACGTAGTTCCCCATATCATACCGGCAGATACGATGGAACAAGCTGTCCGTTTAGGCCGGAAATGGTCCAATAAGGGAGATATCGTTCTGTTGAGTCCGGCATGTTCCTCCTTTGATATGTTTGACAACTATGAACATCGTGGCAAAGAATTTAAAAGGTATGTAAATAACTTGTAAAGATGTATTTCACTTCGGCACATAATAAGAATCCGTATATATTAGCTACCAGCACCGAAGAGATAGACACCGGTAAACGGGGTAGTGATCGGGTGCTTTTATCTGTCGTCATCATGTTGATGATGATCGGCCTGCTCGCGGTATATTCCGCAATAGCCTATTTTGCCGAAACAAAGGGCCTGACAGCCGGAAGTCTATTGATGAGCCATGTCATAAAGTTGATTATCGCCTTCATGGTATTGCTCATTTTTTCAAAGATTGATTATCATATTTTATTGAGATACAGTAAGATAGCACTATTAATGAGCTGGGTCTTTTTACTGGCTGTCATTATTTTCGGATCATCGACTTTTGGTGCTAAACGATCACTCGATATCGGATCATTTTCATTTCAGCCTTCTTCCTTTGCATCAGTAGCACTGCTTATTCAGGTCGCAGCTTTATTGACTCAAAAGCAAGATTACATTAAAGATTTTAAGCGATCTTTCTTACCCATCTTGTTTTGGGTGTTGATTACCTGCGGATTGATCGGGGTCGAAGATTATAGTACCGCCGCTTTATTACTTGGTACCTGTTTGCTGTTAATGTTAGTCGGACGCATAAGTATTTTACATCTGGGCGGACTTATCATTCTTGGAATCCTGGGTAGTTTCCTTCTGTTTAATCAAAATCCGGAACGTGAAAAACGAATTGACAATTACATCAATCAGGTAGTCCATATAGAAAGTGCACATTTTGCACTTAACGAAGGATATCAGGCGCAGCAGTCTCAAATTGCTATCGCACGTGGCGAAGTTTTCGGTGTTGGAATGGGTAAAAGCTCACAAAGAGATTTCCTTCCCGCTCCCTACAATGATTTCATATTTTCTATCATTACCGAAGAATACGGATTAATAGGGGCCGGATTTATCCTCTTTTTATATTGTATCATTCTTTTTAGAGGAATTGTTTATATAGCTAAACGATCGCTCGATACGGCCGGAACGCTTATAGCAGTAGCCTGTACCTTGAGTATCTCCCTGTATGCGTTTGTCAACGCTGCTGTAGCAACCGGTTTATTTCCGGTAACCGGACTTCCAATGCCATTTGTCAGTTATGGTGGAACGAGTATGCTTTTTGCGGGATCACTGATCGGTATCCTCCTTAATATTTCAAAATATAAGAGGGCCGGAACATGAGCAAATTTACAATCAAATATTGCCCATTTCCTAACTCTTTGAAGGGAGGTACGGATGAGTAAGAGCTATCGCATACTTATCGCAGCCGGCGGAACCGGTGGACATGTTTTCCCGGCTATATCTATTGCCGATGCACTGCGTGATCAAAACGAATCCGTAATTATTGAATTTGTAGGAACCAAAGACAAAATCGAATGGAAAGTCGTTCCTGAAGCCGGTTATCCCATTCACAACATTTGGATCAGTGGTTTTCATCGACGATTAACGATGAAAAATCTCCTGTTCCCATTAAAATTATTCAGCAGTATTATTCAGAGTTATCAAATCATCCGGAAATTCAGTCCGGATATCGTCGTAGCCTGTGGCGGATACGTCGCAGGCCCTATCGGATGGGTAGCCTCACAAAAACGAATCCCGCTTGTACTTCAGGAACAAAACAGTTTCCCGGGTGTGACCAACCGTTTACTTGCGAAATACGCACTGATCATCTTTACCGCATTTAAACAAGCGGATCGTTATTTCCCGGACGGAAAAACTAAGCTTTTAGGAAACCCGGTAAGGAAATCACTCTTACAATTCGATATAAGTGAGGCCTATCATCATTTTGGATTTTCATCCGATAAACCGACACTTGCCGTTTTAGGTGGCAGCGGGGGTGCGAAAGCTATCAATGAAGCCATGCGACAAACACTCGACCGACTTCATGACGAGTTACATTTACAAATCATTTGGCAATGTGGTTCACGATACGCTGAAGAGACTAAACAAAAAATCGACGAATCGAAATATTCTAATCTTCGTCTGATGCCATTTATTGATAAAATGGAGGATGTATACGCCATAAGTGACCTTGTCATCAGCCGGGCGGGTGCCGGTTCGTGTGCGGAATTAATGGTTACCGGAAAGCCGGCCATTTTGGTTCCGTCATCCAATGTAGCCGGAGATCATCAAACGAAAAATGCAGAAGCTATGGTTGAAAATGGAGCCGCTGTAATGATCAGTGATAACGAATTGGCGAATAAGCTCTTCTCAACCACCGATCATTTATTTAATCATAAAGATCAACTTAATGAAATGGCTGAGGCGGCTAAATCGATAGCCATTCCGGATGCCTCTGATAAAATAGCATCCCAAATTATCAATTTAATAACTAAAAAAGAATCAGATAATAGAGAAACTGTAACCCAATGAGCAAGAACATACAAACACAACCTGTTTTTGGAAAAACCCATCATGTTCACATGGTCGGTATCGGCGGTATTGGCATGAGTGGTATTGCCGAAATACTTCTCCGGAAAGGGTTTACTGTATCTGGCTCAGATGGGAATACGAATGAAAACACGGAACGTCTGAAGAAAATGGGTGCTCAAATCTATCTCGGTCATGCCGCCGATCAGATTGAAGGTGCAGATGTTGTTGTTTATACGAGTGCCGTCAAAGCAGATGAAAATGTAGAAACGCTCGCCGCCATAAAAAACAAGATCCCGGTTATTAAACGGGCGGAGATGCTGGCTGAACTCATGCGTATGAAATTTGGAATCGGCATTGCCGGAACCCATGGAAAAACGACAACAACTACGATGACGGGTCACGTTGTACAGGCCGGTGATTTTGATCCCACTATCATTGTTGGCGGAC
Source organism: Balneolales bacterium (assembly GCA_035267005.1). Taxonomy (GTDB): domain Bacteria; phylum Bacteroidota; class Rhodothermia; order Balneolales; family DATFMH01; genus DATFMH01. Next base: position 4,712 of record DATFMK010000511.1, on the reverse strand, counting down.
GCGTACACAGTTTTGACAAGACAAACGCGGTGGTTGGATCGGGCGATATTATCATTGTCGAAGCCGATGAATTCGATCGCACTTTTTTGCGTTTAACGCCATCCCTGGCGGTCATCACCACAATCGATGCGGATCATATGGATATCTATTCCAATATTGAAGATATCAAGGATTCATTCATTCAATTTGCTAACAAAGTCCCATTTTATGGTGCCGTCATTATTTGTCTCGATGACCCGGCTGTACGGAGTATAATCCCCCATTTAAAAAGAAAAACACTGAGCTATGGATTCAATCCGCAGGCCCAGCTTCGGGCAATTGACATCAAATCACATGAGATGTACAGCGAGTTCACGGTGATTTATGATAATGAGGAACTTGGTTCGATTCGTCTTAATGCACCCGGTGAGCACAACGTTAAAAATGCGCTGGCATCCATCGGAATTGGTCTGGAACTTGAAATGTCTTTTGAAAAGATTAAAAAAGGCATTGAGAAGTTCAGTGGTGTCTTCCGAAGATTTCAGATTAAAACAGTAAAAGATGGCGTTGTTGTCGTGGATGATTATGCTCATCACCCGACAGAAGTTCAGGCAACCCTGAATGCCGTCCGTAAAGGATGGCCGCACAGACGGATAGTAGCCGCATTTCAACCTCATTTGTATTCCCGAACACAGCAGCTATACAAAGAATTTGGATCCTCATTTTTCGATGCGGAAGTCTTGCTGGTAACCGATGTTTATCCGGCACGCGAAAAACCCATCGAAGGTGTCACGGGTAAACTTATCACTGACGCGGCCACAAATTTCGGCCATCAGGGCGTGTATTATGTAGCTGATAAAAAGGAACTCCCCGCAAAATTAAAAGAAATCGTAGAACCTGGTGATATCATTATCACCATGGGAGCTGGCGATATCTATAAATACGGTGAACAGTTTGTTGAAACATTGAATCAGGGATTGGACAAATTACAAATGAAGAAGGGGGTTGAGAATGAGTAACATAGATGATCTGTTCGAAAATCAACCTTCCGGAAGTTCCGAAAATCGGAAGAATGAAGAGAAGTTTGATAAAATCGATCCATCAATCGAAGATGGTACGAATCAGAATGATGAAAAGGTTGATGAATCACTTCAAAACGATCAACGGAGTATCAAAGGACGATATGTATTGTTAGCTGTTTTGGTAGTCATCGGAGTAGTTATTATCGGATATAATGCCAGTAAATCAGTAATCATACAGAAAGTTACCGTAGATGGGGAGTCTTTTACGAATCCTCAGTCAATCATCCGGAAAGCCAGGGTTCCACTTAATATGGCACCCGATAGCATCGATTTTCTAAAAATTATTCATAATGTCGAACGATTACCTTATATCGAACAAGCTTATGTACGGGTCATTCCTCCAAAAACATTACATATACATGTTACGGAGCGAAAACCGATTGCAATGTTAGTGAATGGATCACATAAAATATACGTCGATTCGTGTGGCGTCAAATTACCGATAATTGAAGGCAAGGCGGAAGATGTTCCTTTGGTTTATGGATTTAACGCGAATAATAACGGAGATACTGTAAAAACGAAATCATTTCGGGAAGTCAGTCATTTTCTTACGGATGTACAGAAAAACAAACTGGCGAACTTAACGATTAGTGAAGTGACTTATACTTCGAAAGACGGGGTCGTCGCTTTAAGTCAGGACAATGGGGTAAAACTTATTTTTGGAAAAAAAGATTATAACGAACGTTTAACCTATTGGGATGCATTCTACAGGCAGGTCGTTCCCCAAAAAGGAATTGATCGTTTTGCTTATGTGGATTTGAGATACAAAGGTCAAATTGTAACACATGAGTTATAGAGGCAACGATGCAGGCATATTACAACAGGATATTATTAATCAATTACATAACAGGTGAGTTAATACGATGGAAGAGCGTATAGTTGTAGGACTTGACATAGGTACAACGAAAGTTTGTGCTATCGTCGCGTCTATTGACGAATTACAGCAAATCAACATCTTAGGTGTTGGACGGGCCCCAAGTGACGGCCTGAATCGCGGCGTGGTTGTAAATATCGATCGAACCGTCAATGCTATCCGAACAGCTATTGAACAGGCACAACTGGCATCTGGCATTGAAGTGCACTCGGTTAACGTTGGCATAGCCGGCGATCATATTCGAAGTATGCGTAGTAAGGGAGTTATTACGATTAATAACCGCGATAACGAAATTACGACAAAGGATGTTGAACGTCTGCTTGAAGACTGTCAGCAAATCATGTTACCGGCTGATCAGCAAATCATTCACGTCATTCCACAAGAATTCATCGTGGACGGTCAGGACGGAATTAATGATCCGGTTGGAATGAGTGGAATGAGAATGGAAGCGGAAGTACACATTATAACCGGATTGGTATCTGCTGCCAAGAATATTTACCGGTGTGTAGAAAAAGCAGGTTTCGAAGTAGCTGACGTTATCCTGGAACCACTCGCCTCGTCATATGCTGTTTTGGATGATGAAGAAAAAGAGGCTGGCGTGGTGCTGGTCGACATCGGTGGCGGAACTACGGATGTGGCCGTATTCCAGGAAAATACGATTCGACATACGGCGGTCATAGCGATTGCCGGACAAAAAGTTACGGATGACATTCGCATCGGATTAAGCGTTCTTGAGGACCAGGCCATGAAACTCAAACACGATCACGGAATGGCGTTTGCTGATCTGATTGAAGACGATGATGTCATTACCGTACCGGGCATCGCCGGACGTCCGCCAAAAGAAATTAAAATGAGTATTCTTGCTCAAATTATACAGGCCAGGGTCGAAGAAATCCTGGAGATTGTAGCAATTGAAATTAAGCGTAGCGGATATGCTAATTCGCTCAGTGCCGGTGTTGTTTTCACCGGAGGTGGTTCCCTTTTAAACGGCATTTGTCCATTGGCCAATGAGGTTTTGGGTATGGATGCTAAAATAGGACGGCCTCTTGGTTTATCCGGCGGTTTGGTAAGCGAAGTTAACAATCCGATTTATGCAACTGGGGTTGGTTTGGTGATTCACGCTCTAAAAGCGAAAACAGGAACAAATAATCATGCCATGGTTCCTTCGTCAAGTCAAGGATCAAGTGTTGAAAAAGTGATGACCCGATTAGCTGACCGTATGAAAAGTTGGTTTAGAGAACTATAAAGGAAAAATAGGAAAAGGAATAAGCAATCTAACAACAGGAGTCAATTATGACTAATAATATAAACACTCGCTTCAGCTTTGACGAACAAAGTCAGGAAAACGCGAAGATTAAGGTGATTGGCGTCGGCGGAGGTGGCGGGAATGCCATCAACAACATGATTGCCAAAGGCTTAAATAATGTTGAATACATCGCGCTGAACACCGACGCACAAGCGTTGAAACACAATAATGCCGATATAAACATTCAAGTCGGCAAATCATTAACCAGCGGACTCGGTGCCGGGGCACGACCGGAGATCGGACGTGAAGCGGTTGAGGAAAACCGGCATGAAATGGAGGAGTCAATCGAAGGTGCCGATATGATTTTCGTCACCGCAGGAATGGGCGGCGGTACTGGTACAGGTGGAGCTCCCATTGTCGCGGGAATCGCTAAACGGAAAGGTATTCTTACGGTAGCTATTGTCACTACACCGTTTATGTGTGAAGGACGTATTCGTATGAAATATGCCGTCGAAGGTATAGCAGAACTGAAGAAAAACTGCGATACGGTCATTGTCATTCCGAATGAGCGGTTATTGGATATTTCGACGGAAGACACGACACTTGTCGAAGCTTTTGAAATGGCTAACGAAGTTCTTTACAATGCAACACGAGGTATCTCCGATCTGATCTTAATGCCCGGTCTCATTAACCTCGACTTTGCCGATGTCAGAACGACTATGCTCGACGGAGGCGCAGCTATCATGGGTTCCGCAACAGCCTCAGGACCGGATCGTGCGGAAATTGCAGCTCGTGAAGCCATCAATTCTCCATTACTTGATGGGGTAAGTATTCGTGGTGCCCGCAATGTCCTGGTCAATATTTCGGCCGGTTCTAATCTCGGTATGCGTGAGTCGACTCTTGCCACAAGCATCATACAGCAGGAAGCCGGCGAAGACGCCGAAATCATCATGGGTACCGTTCTGGATGAATCCTTTGGCGATGAAATGAGGATAACGGTTATTGCAACCGGATTTGAATTATCACAAAACAAAAAAGCCGCCAAAATCACTTCCAATAAACCGGCGTTTAAAAAGCCTGAGAATAATGACGGTCAGCAACATCCGGAACCTCCTTCTGCTGATAATATTCCACGACGTTTTCAAAGACAAGCAACCGAATATTACAAAGGGGAAAAGAACTTAAAACATCTTGATTCACCGGCAATTCACCGGCGTGGTATCAATATCAGGAGCATCAAAGAAAATGATCCTGAAATGGAACATGATTCGAATCAGGCACAAAATTCCAACAATGAAAACGAACAAAAAAATCGTAATCGAAATGTCTTGTTAAACAACCGGGAAGAAAGGATTGACAAGACCAATTCAGATCAACCGGCATTCCTCCGCAAGATCATGGATTAAACACGATTAGTTCGTCACACTTTTTCCTATTTTAGATTGCTGATAAAAGGAGTCCTTTGAACGGGGCTCCTTTTACTTTTTGTGCGGGATGCGGGATGCGGGATGCGGGATGCGGGATGCGGGAT
>DATFMK010000510.1:0-2337 GCA_035267005.1 Balneolales bacterium | reverse complement strand
GTGCCACTTTCCATTAGCGATATTCCGAGTTAAAAGTTACTAATTCAAGTGTTGTTTTTTGCGCATGGATTCTCCTTTAAGTGTTAACTGTTTATTGTTACCTGATAACTGATAACCGAACCCCATTTTTATCCAAAATAATTTTACCTGAATCCATTTATTGCATGGATACCGTGTATGCATTAAATTTTATTTATGATAAAATCATTCAAAGACAAGGTGACATCCGATTTGTTTCATGGCATATCAAGCAGCCGTGTTCAACGATTGCCAACACAAATACTTGAATCTGCTCTTTATAAACTGGATATCCTGAATGCGGCAGCAACTCTGGATGACTTGCGTTTTCCTCCCGGTAACAGGCTTGAAGCACTAAGTGGCCGTTATAAAAGTTATTATAGTATTCGTATTAATGCACAGTGGCGTATGATATTCCGATGGCAGGATTCCAATGTTTATGATGGGACCATAGTCGATTATCACAAATAGAAAAGAGAAAACTAATGATACCTAAAAATAGAATTTCAACACATCCAGGAACGATTCTTTTAAAAGAATTTCTTGAACCTATGGGACTGACACAGAAGAAGCTGGCAGACCATCTGGGTATCCCGATCCAGCGTATTAATGAGATTGTAAAAGGAAAAAGGGGAATTTCTTCGGATACGGCATGGTTATTATCGCGGGCATTGAACACCTCTCCGGAGTTTTGGTTGAACCTGCAAGCTATGTACGATTTATCATCTCATCGTCCACAAAAAGATATTGAACCCCTTAAGGCAATGGATAGTGATCAATGAGTAATCAATAATTTATATCTCGTGACGAGGCTCTGCCTCGCCACGAATAGGTGGACACTCACCGTTCCGGGGTGTAACCAATGCCAGGGCGTAGACTTGAATTTTTTTAACCACAGGGGCACAAAGTTTGGCACGGAGAACACAGGGAAATAATAAAAATAAAGTCGGGTAATGATGAACATGTCGTCAGTCGTCCGTGGTCTGTCGTCATTTAATGAAATTATCTATATTCCATTAATTAAATGAAACACATGAACCCAATTTCTGTCGCCCGTCGTCTGTCGTCGGTCGTCAAAAGTAAAAATCCATGACAAATAAAAACTTCTTCGCCCACGAAACAGCCGTTATCGACGACGGCGCCACCATTGGTGAAGGTACAAAAATCTGGCACTTTTCACATATCATGACCAACAGTAAGATCGGGGAAAACTGTAACATCGGACAGAATGTAGTGGTATCCCCGGATGTGGTGCTTGGCAATAATGTAAAGGTGCAGAATAATGTATCGATCTATACGGGTGTGATTTGTGAAGACGATGTGTTTTTGGGTCCGTCTATGGTATTTACCAATGTTATCAATCCACGGAGTACTATTAACCGGCGAGATCAATATGCTCAAACGCATGTGGGAAAGGGAGCTACGATTGGTGCCAATGCCACGATTGTCTGTGGAAATGATATTGGGGATTACGCTTTTATCGGTGCCGGGGCGGTGGTTACCAAACCCGTAAAACCGTATGCATTGGTAGTTGGCAATCCCGCAAAATTTGTGGGATGGATGAGCGAATACGGGCATCGATTAAGATTCGACAAGAACAACGAGGCAAAATGTCCGGAAAGTGGTGAATTATATGTTCTTGAACAAGATCAGGTGAGGAAGGTCGAATCGAATCTAGAGAAAAGAGAAAAGAGAAAAGAGAAAAGATGAAAAAATCTATTCTCTTTACACTATACTCTATTCCCTATCGGAGCCCTTCGCGGTTTTAATGCTGGCGACTATTAAGCGGATGATTTCGTCTAATTGATTAAGATATAATGAAAAATCCATTTCAAGAACGTTTGTTTCTTTCAATAATAAAACCCAATATCGGGTTTCACGCGCTTCTTTCATAGCAATTGATAATTTTGATATGAAATCCTTTTTTGATTGAGCACCACGGGCTTCTTCTATATTTGCTCCAATACTAGTACCACTTCGTAACAATTGATCAGCTAATACAAATTCTTTTTTTCTTCTTAATGATTTACACAGCTCAATTATTTCAACGGCAAAATGGAAACTTTTCTGAGCAGTTATACTTTGTTTTTCCATAAGAAATTAATTTTAAAGTAATAGGTATATCAATAAGACATAGAAATAGAGCAATCCTTACAAAAAAATAAATCGCAAAATCTTTTCACTTTACTCTCTACTCTTTTATCTAGCAAAGCGTGGCGATCTCCTTCCTTTGTAACAGCCATAAGCCAAAACAAAGTAGGGAACTACCCCATCAATCACATTCGTTCTTTCCGTGCAAAGACACGTATTACGTTTTAA
>DATFMK010000509.1:0-5601 GCA_035267005.1 Balneolales bacterium | reverse complement strand
GGAGAAAATCGCTTTAAACGACTATCAAGCATTAGGTTCGGATATCGATTCAGATGAGATTTTTGTCAGTGACGGCGCCAAATGCGATACGGGTAATATTCAGGAACTCTTTGCAACGGACATTCGCCTGGCGATTCCTGATCCGGTGTATCCGGTGTATCTGGATACGAATGTCATGGCCGGCCGAACAGGGAGTTTCGATCGTGGAAGATACAATGATATCATTTATCTGGAAAGCCTGCCTGAGAACGGTTTTGTTCCATCCCTGCCCGAAACGCCGGTTGATCTGATTTACCTGTGTTTTCCGAACAATCCCACCGGTGCTACAATATCCAAGGACAGTTTGAAGAAATGGGTCGATTTTGCCCATGAACAAAAAGTGCTGATTCTTTACGATGCAGCATATGAAGCATTTATCCGGGATCCAGCCCTACCCCGTTCAATTTATGAGATAGACGGTGCTCGTGAGGTGGCCATCGAGTTCAGAAGCTTTTCAAAAACTGCGGGATTTACCGGAACACGGTGCGCTTATACGGTGGTTCCTAAAAACTGCATGGCCTATGATGAAAGGGGGCAACAGCATTCATTACATGGGTTGTGGAACCGACGCCAATCAACCAAGTTCAACGGTGTCTCTTATCCGGTTCAAAGGGCAGCAGAGGCGACATACAGTGAAGCAGGAAGAACCCAGATCATTGAAATGGTAGATTATTATCTAAAGAATGCAGCCCTGATTCGAAATGAGATAGCCTCGCTCGGTTTTGAATTTGTGGGAGGTGAAAATTCACCTTATATTTGGGTACATTGTAAAAGGGATGCCTGGGAGTTCTTTGATTTGTTGCTTAAAAAAGCCGGCGTGGTAACAACTCCGGGCCCGGGATTTGGCAAATGTGGAGAGGGCTTCATCCGTATAAGTGCTTTTAATAGTTATGAAAACGTTGAGAGGGCAATGGCACGGATCAAAGATGCTCTGGGTAACTAAGTGAGCTAAAGTGTGAAGTGAACTAAAGTGCCTAAAATTTTTAAAATGGATAATAAAGATTTTTCAAAAAATCTTGAAAAACGAACAAAGGAATTTGCTGTTGCCATAACCCGCTTATCCACAAAGTTGCCTTCTACACCTGAAGGCATGGTAATTTGAAACCAAATTACAAAATCCGGTATATCTATTGGTGCCAACTACCGAGAAGCCAATAGGGCTAGGAGCAGGGCTGATTTTAAAAATAAAATTAAAATTTGTGAAAGCGAAGCAAGCGAGACACAATACTGGTTGGAGGTAATAATAGAGATAAAATGGTTGTCTTGGGAAGACGTGAAACTTGACTATGATGAATGCAGTGAACTACTTGCGATATTTACCACTATCGGGAAGAATAAAAAAAATTATTTACTTTAGATCACTTTAGGCACTTGTAAAGGTTAAACCGTTACTCATTCATATAAGGGGTAATAAAAATATATTCCAGACTGCTTAAACTGTAATCAATTTCAATGGATAAAAATAAAGACAGCGAGTGGAGTGTAACAATGGCGTTTTTATCGGCATCTTGATTGCTAACGCTGCTGATGCGTTTTATAATTCCCTCGTTGACCAGTCTCACTTGCGCATAATGGTTTTCCAGAGGTTTAAAGTCCATCTTAATATCCGACTGGTCTTTATACCTGAAATACTGGCCGAGCAAATACATGGATGCCGTGCGTGCGGTTGTTTCATCGACAGAGGAAAAGGGAAGGTGAAAACGCGCCATGGGTTTCAAAAAGTTCATGATCGGACAATCACTGGTGGCCATGATCACACCGAAAATCGCTGAAAGACCTTCCATAATGGATGTATTCTTGGAGTAAGTCCTGTCTTCGGTTTCGCACACAACCGTGCAATTATGATAGGAAAGGACATCTTTAAAAGTTTCTACCAGGTCCATGATGTTGACCGCGATGGGACAAAAGGGATGGAAATCGATGACCAAGGGACAATTGCTACACTGTTTGTAATTCAGGTGTGTCCAGTCCTGTGGTCTATGACGATGCTCATTAGGGATGAGGCTTAAGGTTTTCGGATCTAATGCGATATGATAGTTTTTGGTATAATCATCCTCGAATTGAAATTGATAGTGAAACCGAAACGGACTTTGTTTTTCCATGGTATTACCTTTCCAGATCCTCATTTTTACTTTAATTTTTGGAAAAAATTAAAGGCATATAAACCATAAATATCTATTGTTTATATAAAAAATTAATGCAATATTTATGCCGACATCTACATTATATCCGGCACCTCCACGACCAGGGCTGAAAGTTTCCGTCTCAAAATTTTTTGTTTATATTCAAAACCATATAGAATCATAATAAAATAATGTGTGGACTAAAGGAAATATCTGAAAATGAATGAAGCGATAAAAATTAAATCCGGCAATTTTTTTTCCAACATCCCCGTTCACATTGATGATGAAGTTTTTGACACAATCTTAGCCTCGGAAAGTTGTGAAATTAAAAGAATCATTTCCAAGGGGCATCAATCCCCACCCAACTATTGGTATGACCAAGAAAGAAATGAATGGGTGATGGTATTAAAGGGAACTGCTGCATTAAAATTTGAAAATAGCAAAAAAATAGTCGAGATGATGCCGGGGGACTATGTTCATATCCCCGCCCATTGCAAACACAGGGTAGAATGGACGGACCCGGATGTTGAAACGATTTGGCTGGCGATTTATTTTTGAAGTGAGCTAAAGTTGAGGAATGCACTTTCAGCGCAATCAATTATATTTAAAATTGATATAATAATTAGCTACCTCAGAGGAATAGGCTCCGCATTCCACAGGGCTCCGATGGCGGAATTTCCGCTACGCTCCAACAGGGAGAGAACTCATTGTTATTATTATATTGTTTTCCGTTGACCCCGCTCTTAACGGGACAGGGACGCCTGAAAACGATAACAATCATACCCTGCGGGCATTTAGAACCTAAAATTATCGCGTAGCGGTTGATTTTTTTTATGAATGGAATCTATCTCAAAAATAAGATGAGGGTTCATGGCAAGGCGTGGAACGGTTCAAAGGCGGAGCATACACGTAGTATGTGAGCATTTTGAACTGTTTCAAAACACCGCCATGGGCACTTAGATTGTTATTGAGATAGATTCTATAAAAAAGGCAGAGCCGTCTTTTATGCTCTGCCCGTATTAGCCCGATAGCCTCCCACCTTCAGTCCACCAAGCTTTGAAATCTTTTGGCTTCCCAACATGTCGTTGTACAGTGCAATTATTGCACTGAGATGCACGGACACTCGAGAAGCCTAATAAATGTCACATCGAGCCTCTCTTTGTACAGTGTAACCTTTGTGAGATCTCGTCGCACATGGTTAAATACATGGTGTTGAAGCTGAGCGACATTTAATTTTAATTATTATTTAATCATTTCATTGAATATGTCAATAAGGTAAAATGCCCATTTTAATAAGAGAAAATCCCATCCCATAGGGATTATTCCTATCACTAACCCCTTCACAGAACATTTCAGTCCTACGATCACAACTTGGTCGTAAACATAAAAAAAGAGATTGCGGAATGAACCTTAATCTCTTGAAGTCATGGTGCCCCCGGCAAGGATCGAACTTGCGGCACATGGATTAGGAATCCAATGCTCTATCCACTGAGCTACGGGGGCTATTTAACAACCTAAAATTATTAGAAAAAAATTAGAAGCAAATATAAGCGGAGCATTGGACAATAAATCCATTGCTCCGCAAATGTTTTGATAAAAATTTTTCACAAAAAGAGATTTTTGTAAATACTTATTTGAAAAATTGTAATTCGATCCTAAATTTAAGAAATTTAGTTCAAGCCAAATCTGACACTATCCATATTAGGTATCTGTACTTTGCCCCTTTTTCAGATATCAATCCCCAACACAAAATATCTTTAAATAAAAATACCATTCAATCAATTGTAAAACTCAGAGGGTTAGCTCAGGTTGTGATACCGTAATATGATATCACTGAAAAATAAGGTGGTTGATATTCGGACATTATTGCAGGTATCTGCACTTAGGGACAAGCGTGGATCCGTCAAACTTATTAAAGATTTTAAGGCCAGCTGACATCCTGAGGGGATAGATGGATATCAGAAACGATCACTTCCTATAATAATCAGATACTCAGAATCATCCACTTTGATAATGTCGGCCTAATCCACTGGAGCAATATCAATTTCGATTACCAGGAACGTTCTGCACGAACGTCCCCATTCTTATATGTATTTGGAAAATTATTAATCCATCTATTTAACTATAAGTTATTATGTCATTTTTTATATTTCGATGGCATTCAGTAACTGCTCAAGAGATATTCTGTGCGTCATAGTTCAGGTATTAGATGAATTTTGTCGTGTATAATTTATTTCTCCAGATTGTTTCATAAGGAGAAATAAACTTCATTTGTGAAGATGTCCCTAAAATACATCCAAATCATCAAAGAAAGAAGTCTCGTCATCAACTATGAGCTTCCAAAATTGATTGGGCCGTTCTTTCAAGGCGACATACAATATCCGGTCTTGTTCATAAACATCATTACGGAAATGAACGACGCCGTCATTATCTGCCCACGCAGTGATATAAACCAGATGGACGGGGATTTGTTCATTTAGAAAAATGCTTTTACGCTCTGAGCTTTCAAATAAATCCAAAATGGCTTCTTTTGTCCAACGAGGATTTGATTTTAAAAGAAATTCAGCCAGAAGATAGGGCTTTTCCACGCGGATGCATCCGGAGCTGAAATCTCTTAGACTTTTGTTAAATAAAGATTTATCCGGCGTGTCGTGAAGGTAAACCGCATATTTATTTGGAAATATAAATTTTATTTTTCCCAGTGGATTGTAAGGGCCAGAGGCTTGTTGCAGTTTATAAGGAAAGAAAGATGCCAGGGTCAAATTGCACCAACTAATGAACAACGGGTCTATTTCAGGTGAATCATTCTGCCAGTTTTTATATACCTTTATTTTTTTTGCTGCCAGGTAATCAAGGTCTGAGCAGACTTTTGGCGCAAGATCCTTCAATGCCAACTTTGTGGGAACGTTCCATAATGGATTTGTTACGAGAAACTGCATTCTTCCACTAAATACTGGTGTTTTTCGATAAGGCTTTCCAACAACCACCCGCATTTCCATAATCTGCTTCCTGCGTTCAACCACGGTCAATTTGAAGTTTGCTATATTTACCAAGATGTATTGGATACCCAGGTCTCTTGGCAACCACCGCCATCGCTCTAAATTAATTTCGATTTGACGCAATCTCTTCTGGGTAGAGATGTTCATAGCCGCAACAGTTTGGCGGCCTGCCATGCCATCCACTAAGAGTCCATGACGAAATTGAAATGACTTTACAGCTTTTTCAAGGTCAGAGTCAAAAAAAGTTGGATTTGGAATCTCCGTAGCTTTTAAATCTCCCAAGAAAATTAACCGATTTCTTAACGTTCGGACCCGCTCATGCGAACTGCCGTATCGTAACGTCTCCCCGACAGTTATGTGGAACGATTCTTTTTTAGACGCCAGTTCCTGATATTTTTTCAGTGCCGATTGAAGATTTAAATACTCTTGATGCTGGGGTG
>DATFMK010000508.1:0-2370 GCA_035267005.1 Balneolales bacterium | reverse complement strand
AGATATTGGGCAAAAGAACGGTTTTGCATAGTCTTCCATTAGTCTATAAAGATTTATAAACTGAGAGAATTTATAGCCGGATATTCACCCAATTATTCCTTGATTAACCACAAAAATATGATTGAGTGGTGCTTGTTCTTTATTTTAATCTCATCTTAATGGGATATCGCAATACACAACTTATTAAAAAACAGTAAGGTAATACTTGCTTAAATTATTTTCGAATATATTACTGTAGATATAAATAAACACTCAGGATGAATCATAAAAAATATATTATTGGCGCTATTGCTACGTTCGTTATCGTGATATTCGGACTTCTTTTCTTCGGGCAAGGAGAATCGAAAAGCCCTTCGCATTCTGTTATTACTATATCTGATATCGATTCAACAGCAATTAACGTCACCAAAACGACTCAAATCAAAACAGTTTTTGGTTTACCGGTCGGACGTTTTCAAAAGTCTGACGGGGTTGTAAAACGTAACCAAAATCTTTCTTCCATCTTGAGTAAATATGATGTATCGCCTTTAATCATTCATGAAGTTGCCCAGAAAGCTCGTCCGGTTTTTAATGTCAGGTATATTCGTCCGGGGAAGAAATATCATGTGTATTTTAAAAATGATGAATCTTCCAACCCGCTTTATCTGGTTTATGAAGAAAATCCGGTTGATTATGTGGTATTCAATCTGAAAAAGCCCTCGACGACTTATGCGGGCAAAAAGCATGTTACGCAGCTAACAAAGAAAACATCCGGAATCATAAAATCCTCATTATACACCACTCTTGAAGCGAATGATGCCGATCCGGTATTAACAGAAAAACTTGCCGGGGTTTTTGCATGGGAAATCGATTTTTATCATCTGCAAAAAGGAGATCGTTATAAAATTGTGTATAATGAACAGCTCATCGATGGAAAGCCTATCGGTGCCGGAAAGATAAAAGCGGCTTATTTCCAGCATAACGATCATGATTATTATGCGTTCGCATTTGATCAAAACGGGAAAACAGGTTATTTCGATTTAAATGGTAACAGTCTAAAAAAAGCTTTTTTAAAGGCCCCTTTGAAATACACAAGAATCAGTTCCCGGTTTTCTTATCATCGGTATCATCCGGTTTTACATCGTTATTTACCACATTTAGGTGTCGACTTTGCGGCTCCTACCGGTACACCGATTCATTCTGTAGGGGACGGCGTGATTGAAGTCGCTTCCTATAATTCCGGTAATGGCCGGTATATCAAAATCAGGCATAACAGTGTTTATGAAACAGAATACTTGCACATGTCCCATTTTGCAAGAGGCATTCATCGTGGTGCACATGTCAAACAGGGACAACTGATCGGATATGTCGGAAGCACAGGATTGGCTACCGGTCCCCATTTGGATTACCGCATATGGAAAAATGGTCGGGAAGTGAATCCCCTCAAAATCGATTTACCCTCTTCCAATCCGGTTAAGCCAAAATTACACGAGGAGTATAACCAAACCATGGCTCTACTCATTTCGCAATTGAACAGTGTGATCTTTCATCAGCCTGGCAGTAAGACACGTTTAGCTGCGGATACCCAATCTGAGTCTGAATCTAATTCTACCACTTCCCAAACGGCTACAAAAAACGTGCAACACCCAACAACGCTTTAATCCGAATTATTTACATAACCGATAAGAAGTATTGTAAATAATAGAACTTATAAAAGACAATTCATTTCTCAATTTTGAGGACGCAAAGAAAAGCTGCGAAGTTGAAGTTAAAAAAATGCTTATTCAAGGTACTCTTGTACGATTCATGCGCATTTTTTCCCGAACACTTTTAGGATTGATCACAACAAAATTTATTGGTGAATAATCCGGATTAATCATTTTTCATCCGGATTATCAAATTATCCCAATAACTATTCTTCAAAATCAGTATACTTCCGGCAGTCTTCTTAAGAAGCTGAAACATGTAAACGTTCTGAATCCGATAAGTTTTAACTATGCGAGGTAACATTAATTTTCAGGAAACCCGTGAATTTGGGGAATTAATCAGTATCACGTTCGATTTCATTAAAGAAAATTTTTGGCCGCTTGGAAAAGCTTTGCTTTTCATTGCGGGACCTTTCGTAGTCCTTTCTGGTATTTTTACCAGTACGGTTGTCATAAAAATGATGATCAAATATCCGCTCAATGCCAATCCTTCGCTCTCAGATTTACTGCAGCATATGTCGAGCTATTCTATGCTCAATTACGTTTTCATGTTTATCACCAATTCTATAATTGCTGCTGTGGTTTACGAATATATCCTGCTTTATGTGCACAAAGGGCCGGATAATTTCACATTCCCAGAGTTAGTGGAATACTTGAAATCCGATGCGCTCAACCTGCTTGGGGT
>DATFMK010000507.1:0-5237 GCA_035267005.1 Balneolales bacterium | reverse complement strand
GCCTTCTGTCTTTGCTCTTAACATCAATCATTTTAGTTAGGCTGCTATGAGTGAAAGCATAATTAAAAATAAAAAGTCAAAAGCCGACTTGAGGAACTATTATAATCTCTATCTGGAGATTAGCATGGTTATCACGCTTGGTATTTTGGTGGCCTTGTTTCGTATGCCGATGCGTCCGAGTGGGAAAGGGGATAATTTCTCCATGCCCCATCAGGAAACCGTGCATATGGAAAAAATAGTGCAGACCGTTCAAAAAGCGTTGCCTCCACCACCGCCAGTTCCTCAAGTGCCTGTTGCTGTACCCAATAACTCAGTCATTAATGACTCACCTATTGATCTCAACAGTGAATTGAATGTGAATGCCCCTTTGAACCTGCCCTCAAAACCCCCACCGCCGCCCGATTCGACGGGCACCCAAAAACAACAACGTCAGGTATTCGTGGTTGTTGAACACATGCCTAAACTTATCGGCGGTTTGGGCGGTCTCCAAAAAAAGATCGTTTATCCAAAACTGGCACGGGAAGCGGGTATCGAAGGCCGCGTTTATATTCAATTCATAGTCAATAAACAAGGACGTGTTGAAAATCCGAAAGTTATTCGGGGTATTGGCGGCGGATGTGATAAAGAAGCCCTCAAAGTTGTAAAAACGGCGCGCTTTACGCCCGGTTTACAGCGAGGACGGCCCGTAAATGTACGATATAGTTTACCTATTGTATTTAAGCTGGAAGATTAAGAAACCGTGATTTCACAAAAATAAAATATACAAATACTTTATTGTAACTTATTTTTTTATAGTCTTTTAGGATATTTCATATTTTGAATTTATCTTTAAAAGACTGAGAAATCGGAAGCAAATTTTCCGGGTTATATAAAACAACCAGGACATAAGCAAAAAGCGCAACCTATTACAGGCTGCGCTTTTTTATGGGAAGGCAAAATTTATTTTATAATAGCTTTCAACTAACGATTCGCTAAGGTTTCCATATACTTTTCATTTTCCATGCTTTTATCTCTACCCTGGCAAGACCTTTATTTATAGATAGCGCTACTCTCTTGCTGGGATTGATGGGATAGACACGAGTTGCAAAAGCATATCGATGGTTTATGTAAACCTCGATCACCGAGTGATCTATAAAAACATGCAAATTAATTGATTTATAAGAAGATAAAGGAACGTTTGCTTTATTTATCCCTTTATTTCTTTCCGTGGATAAACTGGAATGTGTCCGATCAAGAACCAGTTGATTCTTTTTAAAATTTAATGAAATATCAGTCCTTTCTGAGTCATTTTCAGATTTTCTTAGCGTTAAGCGTATCAGGCCTGCTTTTTGGGGAACAATATGAAGTTTCATTTCCAGTTGATCACCTGAGACCGTATCCAGGATATTTTTACTACCCGGTTTAAGTATTCCATTTCGAATAATTGGGGAATCTTTCCGCAACGATTTTAGTGCTTTTACCGGAGTCATTCGCAATAAATCGTCCCTACCAAGACGTAATCTTGTTGGGAGACTATAAACATTAGCCCAACCCGATTTATATTGATCATTGGCACTTCGTTTATCAGGTATGATCCCAATGGCTACCAATCCTTTATGTTTTGGATCACGAATGACATCCGGACTTAATAAGTGATTGATGATATTATATAGATGGGGACCGGATTTCGGTACAAATGAGTTATTTTTAAATGTTCCTATCCAATAGTAACATTTTGCCGGATGCGGTAGTGTATTTACAATCAGGAGATATTTGTTTTTGTGAATCCTTACAAAAACCGGCATTTCCCAAAACTTGCCCGTCACTTTAGGATTCTTACTGACAAAAAATGGTTTTACATATTTCCAGTGCCTGAAATCCATTGATTTATAGAGAAGGACAGCTGCTCTTCCCGAGTTTAAACCTGTGCCGATAATCATATACCAAGTATCTCCATCACGCCACACATGAGGATCACGAAAATCACGGAATCCTCCAGGACGAGATTTGATAACCGGATTCTTCGCATATTTAGTCCAGTTTTTCCAGGTGGAATCAGAGGTAGCAATGTCAACGGTCGCTTTTTTACCATCCACACCTGTATATATTATGATCGGTTTACTGTTTTCGACTACGGCATCTCCCGACCAAATTCCATAACTATCATATGATTTACCCGGTGCCAACGCAATCGGCATTTGTACCCAATGAACCAAATCCCGTGATTTCATATGCCCCCAGTGAATTTGCGACCAATAGGGGCCATTGGGATTATTCTGATAGAATAAATGATACCAGCCATCAGAATAAACCAAACCATTAGGTTCATTAGTCCAATGATCGGGTGGCATAGCATGAAAGGCCGGCCTTTGTGGCTCTTTCGAATATTGCGAAGGTGGTACAGAAAAATCTGGTTTTGAAACCTGTTGTTTCGAATTCATTACTCTTTCACGTTTTGATAACGTGTCATCATAAATTCGCAAATTATCAATCAAGCCATTGATAACACCGGTCGGGAATAAGTGTCTTAAATAGGGTGTATGTGGATTTTTCCCAATGACCAGTACCTCTTTTCCTCTTATATTCGGGCAAAAGGAATGTTTAATTTCACCAATAACTTCCCCGTTTAAATACATTACAATTTTTTCCCCGATATCCACGGAAATATGTTCCCATTTATAAGATGGTAATCGTAATTTCGCATAGCAGGTATCACTTTTTCCATCCATCGAGACGATAGTGTAGAGATGTCCTAATTTTGACATTCCCACCTCGAATCCATTGCCGGATAAATCCTTGTAATAAATCAAATCACCATCAGATACTGGTGCCGCTTGAATAGCAGTCCATAAAGATATACCAATGTGATGATTTGTTATTCCTTGATTGCTTAAGGTATCCTGTATCCAGGTAGAATATCCATCTAACCTTAGTGATGTTCCTTTTATTCCCGGTTTCCATACCGGATCATTATGAATATTCGATATGTAAAATTTTCTACCGGTAACCTGATCTTCTGTTGTGTCGCCAACTCCTTCATTAAAAGGGAAAGACATCCGTAAATGTTTATTTCCATTTTGCGATTTGCCTATTATTTGAAACTCATATTTTAGGAAGCGGTTAGCATGACCCATGCTGACATTAGTTGTTCCCAATAATCCGAATAGAAGAAAAATAATCGATTTTCTCAATGAGCCGCTTGTATTCAGTTGCAAAATGTATTCCTAATGATTATGAGTGAATTCGATATAATTACAGATTTATTTTGTTTCCTATCCACGTTTGGAAGATCTTTCACCTAAAAAGCGGGTTCGAGATGACGCCTTTGTGTGATGTCTTTTTAACATGAACATCATCTCTGCCCAGTTGCGTTATTTCGACCGGAGGGAGAAATCTTCAAACGCAAAATATTTGCTCCAAGATGCTGCTTTTTAAGATGATCTTATCGAGTTAAGACTATTGGAATTGATATTATTTCCATATGGATTTCATGTGATATTGGGTAGCTGATAGAATTTGAGCATTACCACCCTTAGAGAAAAACGAAACCTGATTATCATTTTTTAAAGGATAAATTAAATCTGACATGGTCCTGGCTCCCTTATTGGCAAACACCTCAACGATAGATTTATCAACAAAAATCCGAAGAGTAATTTCTTTTTCTGAGGTCATCTGTAACGGAGCTTTTTGAACATTCGGAAAAGCACTACTGAAAGCTATCTTACCCGAGTTTTTCCTGTTTATGTACAGCTTCTTATTCGAAACATTGTATCCAATAACCGTAGAATCCCTTTTTCCTTTACAAACGACGAGACCGAATTCTTTTGAATCTTCCGGTTTTATAGTCGCATCCAATTCATACGATTTGCCTGAAATACCATATTTTGAAGTCCAATTTTCATAATGATTTACTTCATGTGGTGGAATATGAATACTATCTTCCCTTAATTGTTGAATAGCCCGAACGGGATGTTGGAAGATTCGGTAACCTTTTGGAGTTTGTTGTAACGACAAGACCCTTGGTAAGGATTGCACTCCTTTCCATTTTTTAGTCGGCACTTTATTCGCATATAACCAGTTACCCATCCATGCTATCCAAACTCTTTTACTTAAGGTGTCGGGTACGGAGTGCCACGATCGTATAGCGTAAAAATCACTCCCATAGTCGACCCAATTAGCTTTTTCCCGGTGAGAGTGAATTGCATTATCAGTTAACATGATGTGATCAATATTAATGTGTCCCCATCCCTTTTTACTATTATCAACTATCTGAATCCGGGCCTTTTTTCCCAGATACTTCTTTACATTCCAGGATGACCATTTGAGGGTTTCCGCATTACTTCCGGTCTTTGTTTTGACAACTTTCCCATTAATTAACAAATTAACGCATGTTTTTCCGGGATGATCACCACCTCCAATTTTAAAAGTCAAATATGACTTGCTGATTTTAAAACCTGGTGATAACATAGTTCCGGTTGATGTATCCCCTTTATGGAAACTGTCGATAAATCCCCCCCCCAAATATCCAAACACCGGATTTTGTCCATGAAGTGTACTTTTTGCAGGACGTTCACCGAAAGCATTACCTGATATGGCCCAGCCCTTAAAATGGGATTCATTAATTCCAAACAGAAGTTTACCTTTGGGAAGGTTGGAATTGGATTTTAAATCTTTTCGCATTTTAGGATCTAATATGAAGCGTGTACCATTAAAATCACCAACGAAATATTGACCACCTATCGGTTGTACATCAACTTCCAATATCCATTTTTTCTGGTTAGGCTTACCTTTTACCTGGATAGGAAATAAATCAGGGCATTCCCAAACACCATTTATCGCACCAATATGTCCAAATTCACTGAGCTTGGTCCATTGTTTGAGATTCTTTGACTTATAAAATGCCACTTTTCGTTTAGCGGATAAGGCTACAATCATGATCCATTCTTTTTGGGGTTGGTACCAAAATACCTGAGGATCACGAAATTGCGTCGAACCGATGCTTAAAACAGGGTTCCCTTTATATTTTTTCCAGGTAATCCCTTTATCTAAACTATACGCAATCGCCTGGGATTGTACGCGGGTTTTGGGGTTCATTATTGAAAATATAGCAACCCATGGTTTTTGGCCCGCCTTCCCAAAATCACTGCTGTTTTTCCTGTCAATCACCACACTGCCAGACATCACTCCGGTGAGCGCTCTCGGTAGCCTATACCAATGGACAAGATCCTTACTACGGACATGCCCCCAATAAAAAAGAT
>DATFMK010000506.1:0-2716 GCA_035267005.1 Balneolales bacterium | reverse complement strand
CAATTAAAAACCACCTGTTAGAATTACGGTTCTTCTATCAATTCGTTGGGAGAAAGTGGGGCAGGATTCAAGGATTCAAGTATCTTTTTCTAATGATTTTATCACGGCTTTCAGCATTCTCTCAACCTCCCCGATATCTCTTTGGAGATCTGACAGACTTTTCTTATTGAGATAGCTCAAATCCCCAGATAACGACACCTGGGAGGATGGGAAAAAAGACTCTATGAAAAGTGTTGATTTCTTGTCGACACCTCAATATCAAATTTTAATCCATGCAAAAGCTAAATTTGCCTTTGCCAGCCTCTTTTAATCAAGGGGCAAGGCTTTACTCCAGACCCTTATGCATTTAAGAATTGGAATATGGGTTATATTCGACATAAATCGCAATATCTTAAATCATTTAATAAGGCAAATTGAAGTCACCCTTCTGTCCGTAAGCGTCAACCTTTCCATCCAGCAACCTGACGTAATAATCATCGGAGTTAAACACACATGTATTGATCCGATATTTAAGATATTCTAAATTTCCGCTAGCACTTGTGATGTTGGGGGTACCAATAGCTTCGATGACTTCTTGTTTTGTCATACCAATTTTTAGATTGTTTATTCTTTGGGACGGTCCTGCGCAGCCGAGAAGGAATGCAACAAAAAGAAGTATTACGACAATTCGATAGGGTTTCATTTTAATCCTCCTGAAATTAGTGATAATCGAGATGTATTATTGAAACAGTATATAAATTAATACGTATAAAATCACATAAAGAATGTCAATGTATACAAAATGTTTCAACAGTTTTAAAATCTCAAAGATACATGGATGGTCTCATGTTGCCCAAAATAATGTGCATCGATGCACATAAAAATGTGCAAACTATATCCTCTTATAAGGGATGTATTCCTTCGATGAACACATCCCTTTTCCTCTAACCTTTTGGAATTAAAATCGTAAAACAATCTCTTATCAACAATGCAACCTTCTGGCATGGATCTTGGATTAGAAATTGGTAAACATAGGGGATAACACCATGCCGGGATTAAAGGCTATATTCCTTGATATCGGAAAAAAACAAAGCATCAGATGCAGGTTTATCTGTGATTGGTGTAGGATTGAATCTTATGTTCATTCAAATGCAAGACTCTTTTCAGAAATTGAGAAAACACACCCTGACGTTGTTGTGATGGATTTGAATCTGTATGCAAAGATTGACGGGATTGAAACTTCAAGAAGGATAAGATCTCAGTTTGATGTTCCGGTGATATATATTTGAATCATGGTTCTGATAGTATGATATCACAACCAATTGAACCGACCTTATATTTACAGATACATTGCGAGACTGTCGAAAAAGTCCAAAAAGGACAATTTTAACAATTTTGCATATGACAAAATCAACTAGTTACGAACATCAAAAACTCAAATTTATGGTTTTTCGACAGTCTCTGCAGTAATCAAAACTTTGGATTGGATGGATGTTGGAGCTTGTCCGTTTTCTTTTTGGTCCATTGTCGGGGGGAGGTATCGGAGCCTTTTAAAATTAAGACGATCAATCGATCACGGTAATGCTGCAATGATTTGTCGATATTCATCTTCAGAGTATGCACGAAGGGTTTCTGTACGGATTGCACCAGCCGAACCGATAGCGAGGGCTAACTTAACGCCCGTTTCATGATCTGGTACTTCGGATATCATAATCATGTCATATCTTCCCGTCACAAGAAAGAAATCTTTAATCTTTCCACCCATGGCCTCAAATGCTTTTTTAGCGGCATCGAACCGAGCAGGACTCTCCTTAATGTTCGCCAATCCTTTTTCTGTCAAGCGAATCAGTGTAATATATGTTTCCATCTTAACGCCTCCTTTCATATCCTCCCCGAGGTATTTCCCCCCGAAATTGGCCTTTACCTCCTTTTCTCCAATAAAAAAGCCAAGCTACCTTATAGTAGGCAACTCGGCTTGTCCTGTATAGACAGTTTTCATTATTTCCCCAAGAATGGGTTTTGCTTTGTATCGAAATTACCCATAGATTTTTTCAAAAATAATGAGGAATGAAGTCAGTAGAATAAGAAGTGTTACACAGTGGAAATTGAATTAAGGCAGAAGATTAATTTCAAAAGAAAATCTATTATAACAGATTATTTTAAAATACTGGTTTTGTCAATAAAATAAAAAGGTTAAATAGTTATATCACTTTGTGGTGTTAAGTGACGAGATAAGTCGAATGATATAAGAAGTCTGCTTGATCTATCAAGCTGAATTTCGTTATTTCAAATGTTGTGATTACTTGATAATCATCTAAAAGGCACCTCCCAATCGCAAAAAAGGATGCGATTTGTTATAGGTGGTTAAGCCAATTAACAACCCTTTAACAAGAGGAGGTGCTCAATGGAACTATACGCTGGATTAGATCTTCATTCAAGAAATACTTATATCGGCATTATGGACAATGCATTTAATCGTGTGTTTAAAAAAAGAGTTCCGAATCATCTTGAACAGATCTTACAAACATTAGACCCTTTTCGGGATCAAATCAAAGGTTTTGTGGTTGAGTCCACCTACAACTGGTACTGGCTGGTAGACGGCCTTATGGATGCAGGATATTCATCTGCTCATTTGGCCAATCCATCTGCTATCAAACAGTATGAAGGATTAAAATATAGTGACGATCAACATGATGCATTCTTTCTGGCTCAACTTTTAATTTTAGGTATTTTACCC
>DATFMK010000505.1:0-2826 GCA_035267005.1 Balneolales bacterium | reverse complement strand
CCCGAACCATCATAGATTACTTGAAACAAAGACGGTCCTGCCTGTGGCTTAATAAATTACAAAAAGCTAAACTTGCCTATAAACAAACGAGTACCTACCAGGTTTGGCAGGAGGGGAGTCACCCGCAACAAATCATGAATGATGAGATGTTGATCCAAAAGATAGACTACATACACTACAATCCGGTGCGGCGTGGATATGTTGAGGAACCAGCATATTGGCGATATTCCAGTGCACGGGATTATGAAGGAGAAGAAGGGCTGCTTAAGGTGAGGACTCAATGGTGAGATGCAGAATGGAAACAGAGTTTCCGGGGGATATTCCCAACAGGATGTTGGGAACGAGGGTGGAGGTGCGTATGACTTATATAATCTCGTTATGGAAAAATGATCCTGATTTGCCGGCTATTACTATTGCCCAACGCGTCGGTATTAAGAATGAAAAAAGATTATACCAATATTTGCAAACGCATATTGGTTATGGATCCGGAACATTACGCAGAATGATTGAAAACTATGATACAATACAAAGTGAGTAAAATTAAGGAACGAATGTTCTTGATTATTGAAAGGGTAATAAATAATTAAATATTTAGAAACAATAAATGGAGGATATGTATTGATAAATTTAAAAATTAAAAAAGGTACATTAATTCAACTTCTAGAACAAAAAATAAAATTTAAGTAAAGGGCCATTTGAATGATAAGAATATTAGGTTTATGTGTACTTGTAGTTATTCTACTTGAAAGTTGTGGTGTTGGACCGGGAAGCGGGGGCGAAACAGAATATCCTCCACAGACAAAGATTTTGCGTATCGACCTTACACCGGATACTGTAGCTACACGTGATACGGTGTTAATTCATTGTGTAATTAAGGATAGTTTGGATAAGAGGTTTAAATATTATTGGGGAATGGGACCAGATACCCTAGCAGTTTATGGTACAGTTACTGGTCCATATTTAAAATACATTGCACCTGCTTTTAATAATAGACCTAATGGTTCTGTAGTATTAGTATCAGGAGTTATTACTATTGATAATGGGTCAAGCGATTCTACTTCTGTTAGTGGTGAAATTGACATACCAATCTTGATTAAATAAAAACAATAATGATTTAGGGGGATTAAATGAGAAAACAAGCCATTATAATGGTCATGTTATTAATGATTCTAGTTACAAATGTGTTTGCGCAAGTAACATGGCATCTACCCGCAAATAGGAAAGATAGCCGGTATTAACTATTGCCCAACGCGTCGGTATTAAGGATGAAAAAAGATTATATCCATATCTGCACACGCATTTGGGTTATGGATCCGGAACTTTACGCAAAATGATTGAAAGCAATAATACAATACAAAGTGAGTAAAATTAAGGAACGAATGTTGTTGATAGTAATTAATTTAATTTGTAATTCTTTATTAAATAATGAATTGAGGCGTCTATTATGAAAAAACAACTTGTTATAGGATTATCAATAATGATAACTTGTGTCCTTCTCTCAAGTTGTGTCTTTAATTCACCAGAAGGTTGTAGGGGATATGTGAAAGTAGTGAGTCCTATACCTGATACTTCTATGATTGTAGGACAGTCTTTGGAAAGGGATATAATATCAAATCCCATTTTTCAACAAACAGCAGGTAATAATGAATTTAATTATAACGTGTTAAATCAAGATTGGCTAATAGTCAATGTTGAAATTGGAAATGTAACAGGTCAATTAAAGTTAACGGCTAAAAGCGCTGGAATAGATACGATATCTATTCAAGCTCAAGATCACTGTGATACTTTTGCAAAGACGACATTTGTTGTAACCGTTGTGGATTCATCATCTCATTAATTAACTATAAAATTAAGAAAAAATAGGGGGATTCTTGTGAATAAAATATACAGGGGAATATCTATAATTTGTTTTCTATTACTATTGCCATTAGCAACTTTGGCACAGATAAATTGGAACATGCCACCAAATGTTCAAAACAAACGGTATATAGCGGATTCCTTTGCGATGAAACGTCCGGCACTGACATTTAATGGGTTTACCGGAGAAGATGCTAGCAAAGGATATAGTTTGCAAAAAATATTGGAAATTGTCTATGGTGGACAATCAAGTCAAGATGCAACAATTGTAAAAAAAATATTTAATGATATTATATCTTATTATTATGATCCTAATCATATCATAGTAAATCCAAATAACGATGATAATTTATTTAGAGCAAATAGTCGAACTCTTGAATACAAAGCATTTGTTGCTCTCGTAAGTTATATATTGGAAGAAAACGGTGTAGACTATCAAAATCCTCCTGCCGGAGTAGATGCATTGCCAGCAGCAAGTCAGGCCATAGCCGATTTCAAATCGGCCATTCTTTTCCCTCGTTCCCAACGTCTCGTTGGGGACGCTCACCACAGAAGCTCCGCTTCGAATAATCATAAATTATGACACGATCCCGCTACAAAATATATGAAGAAGCGCAACCCCATTTCTTGACCATGTCCATTGTAGGTTGGATCCCCCTGTTTACCAATCCTGACATCGTCACAGAATTGCTCAGTTCCATACGGTTTACTCAAAACGAGCGGAAATTAATCCTCTATGCCTGGGTGGTTATGGAACATCATTTACACCTGATCGCCAAAGCCCCGGATTTAAGGAAAACCATAAAAGAATTCAAAAGTTACACGGCCCGAACCATCATAGATTACTTGAAACAAAGACGGTCCTACCTGTGGCTTAATAAATTACAAAAAGCTAAACTTGCCTATAAACAAACGAGTACCTACCAGGTTTGGCAGGAGGGGAAGAGAACACATGAATATGTATACTGA
>DATFMK010000504.1:0-6746 GCA_035267005.1 Balneolales bacterium | reverse complement strand
CGGCGAATTTATGCTTGGCGGGGACATTATTTTTGATCGTAATGTCAAATCCATTTTCCCGGATGAGATCATCTTTAGAAAGATTCTTTAAAGCAACAATTGCGTTGTCATCAGGATGTATTTTTATAACGTTTCTTTTATCCATTTTTTGTTTGAAATTATTGGTCACTAAAATATATATATTGCTAAAATTTATGTTTTATAAAATCATATTTAAATAATATAATTTACATCAATTTAGTATTAGGAATAATTTGTATCTTATTTTTAGAAGACTATGCAAAACCGTTCTTTTGCCCAATATCTTCATTTTCGCGACTTCGAAATCCTCACATATGGCTAATATGCTGTGGTTCCGAAGTCGCTCAAGCTTTGATCTTGAACAAAATCCCTGGTTTTGTAAAACCTTCCTGTAGTAATTAACCGGGGACTATTATATCAATAAAAAACCGTATCAAAAAAGTTTTATGAACAAAATATCTGTTACATTAGAATTTAATTAAGAGATACGAACTTTAATATACTGAAAATCAATCAATTATGCCCGCTTTATTGATGTAAAATTGTGTTTTCTGAGATGAGATCAAAATCCTTAAAATTATTATTATTTATATCTTTTATAAACGCATAAAGTTTGATGAAATTATGATATTTGATTGATAATTAAAACAAAAACAAGTTAATAAATAGAATATTGGAAGAGGTGTTTTGTAATTAAGTACCATGATGGTATTATCCAAATTATGACAATTAAAAGGAAATATGTAGGGATATTTATGGAAGTCTTCGCAAAAATTTATGATAGTGTTATGGAAATATTTTGGAAGACTAAAGTTCACTCATTTAACGAATAGATGATTTCTCTTCATAATCATAGCCATAGGGATTCCGAGTCGTTGAGAAAACATCAAGGACAAACCGAATTGGTACTATATCCTAAAATTCTGTGTCGAACTTTACACATCTCCTGCCTTTCAATATCCATTATATCTACGATAAGTATATGCATCCTTTAACACTTTTCAGGAACAACAGTTTAATTAAATAGGTCATTGTAATGGCAAGTGATAAATGTAGTTACTAAAATTGCAATAAGTAGCCTTTTTATTATAAATTGCTAATTTAAAGACAAGAAGGTTTTGCAAAACCCAAATTTTTGGTCAGTCCCGAAAGTTTTCAGGTAGGAAGTTTCTAAAATATTGGTAACGATCACATCGGACAAACGACAGTTTAGCAAGGTCTTCTGCAATCAGCTTAAATAATCCAAAATCACCAATCAGTAGTTTAAACATTATGAAACGAAAAGAGTTTCTCGATAAAATGATGATGGGCTCTCTGGGCATTATTGGAGCCGGATCAATAAAGGGTAAATTTTTAAAAAACTTATATGCTATGAATGAGGGCGGCAATCGAAGTCGCATGTTGTTCGATTTTAATTGGCGCTTTCATCTGGGAGATGTCAGAAACGGACAAAAACCGGGTTTTAGTGATGATTCCTGGCGGAAACTGAATCTGCCTCACGATTGGAGCATCGAAGGTCAGTTCAGTAAGAATAATCCGGCGGGAGCTGATGGCGGCGCCTTGCCCGGTGGAATCGGATGGTATCGTAAATCGTTTACCATGCCCGAATCCAAAAAAGGAAAGCTGATTTTTATCGAATTTTATGGTGTTTATGAAAATAGTGATGTCTGGATTAACGGGCATCATCTGGGAAAACGACCTTATGGTTACAGCACTTTTCGTTACGATATGACGCCCTATCTTCATTATGGTCATCGTAAAAATGAAATTGCGGTTCGTGTCGATAATTCACATCAACCCAATTCCCGTTGGTATTCCGGTTCAGGTATTTATCGTCATGTGTGGCTCATAGAGACCAATAAGATCCATGTGGATCAATGGGGAACGTATATTACAACTCCTTTGATTAATAAATCGACAGCTAATGTTGCTATACAGACTAAAATAAAGAATGAGGAACATGGTAATCGAAGTGTGACCTTAAGAACGGTTATTTATGATAAAAACGACCATAAGGTGGCCGAGGATACCCAACAGAAAACTGTTCATGAAAAAGCGGTTTTAGAGGTTCCTCAATACCTGAAAGTGAAGAATCCTATCTTATGGTCAACCGATTATCCATACATGTATAAGGTCGTCTCTTTTGTGGAAGAAAACGGACAACAATTGGATCGATATGAGACTCCGATCGGTATGCGTTATTTCCGGTTTGATGCTGACTCCGGTTTTTATTTGAATGGTAAGCCACTTAAAATTCTGGGCATGTGCGATCATCATAACGATCTTGGGCCCTTAGGAAGTGCTCAAAACAAGCGTGCCATAAAGCGGCGTATGGAGCTTCTGAAAGATATGGGAGTCAACGCAATTCGTACTTCTCATAACCCCCCGACTCCCGATCTGCTCGATCTGGCCGACCAAATGGGTTTTATTGTGATGGATGAGGCTTTCGATTGCTGGGATCGTGGAAAAGTAAAATATGATTATCATATCTATTGGGATAAATGGCATAAACGGGATCTGGAAGATATGCTCAAACGCGACCGGAATCATCCGAGTATTTTTCTGTGGAGCATTGGAAATGAGATTCCTGAACAATGGCATCCCAAAGGACGGGAAATTGCTTTGGAATTAGCCGGAATCGTTAAGAGTTTGGATACTACCCGTCCGATAACCTCGGCATGTAATCATCCGTCGCCCGATAATTATCTTATCAAATCAGGGGCTCTCGACGTAATCGGCATAAATTATCATCATGAAGAGTATCCGTATATTCGAAAATTATTTCCGGGTAAGAAATTTATAGCGACAGAAACGACTTCCGCCATTCAATCGAGGGGAGTTTATGATATGCCCGCAGATAAAATCCGAATTTGGCCTACCCGGGATCATAAAGGCATGAGTCCGGATTATACCTGTTCATCTTATGATAATTGCCGGGTTCCTTGGGGAGCAACTCACGAGGAAAATTGGAAAATGGTGAGTCAATATGATTACATATCGGGTATGTTCGGTTGGACCGGGTTCGATTATTTAGGGGAACCGACGCCGTATGGCTGGCCTGCTCGCAGCTCTTATTTTGGGATTTTGGATCTCTGTGGCATTCCGAAAGACGCCTTTTACTTTTATCAAAGCCAATGGAAGGAAAAACCGGTTCTGCACGTTTTCCCACACTGGAACTGGAAAGAAGGTCAGGAGGTGGATATCTGGGCTTATACCAACTGTGACGATGTTGAATTGTTTCTGAATGGCAAATCGGTCGGCACAAAATATTTTGACCGGGATAATATGCACCTGAGTTGGAAAGTGAAATTCGAGCCAGGCACATTAAAAGCTGTAGGACGTCGAAACGGTCAGGTGATTCTAACCAAAGAGATTCACACGGCTGGCGATCCGGCTAAAATTACGCTGGAACCCGACCGGGAAAAAATTATGGCAGACGGACAGGATCTTACTTTCATAACGGTTAACGTTACGGATAAAGACGGAAATCTGATTCCTCACGCTGACAATATGATCCATTTTAATGTAAGCGGGGAAGGCGCGATCGCGAGCATTGGGAATGGTCACGAAATAAGTCATGAATCGTTTCAGGCTCCTCAACATAAAGTGTTCAATGGCAAATGTATGGCCATTATTCAATCGGGTGGGAAAGCCGGAAATATTCAGGTAAAAGCCTCAAGTTCAGGACTGGAATCTTCTTCCGTAACCATACAGACTACGTAAAAAAATCATCAAAACCTGTATTGATTTTTATGATCTTTGCAGGTTTTTTTTGTCACAGATTTTCGCGGATATTTAATGTAGACGGGCAGATGAGCAAGACCACGGTATTTCTACCTAAAAGACACATCAGACCTTAAATAAAAAAGAGTAATCAAAAATTGAGAATTAGTTTAAAATCTATATTAACATCAATTCTATATAACATTAGATTTATTTTGTTCCATATTCACGGTTGGAAGATCTCTCACCCAAAAAGCGGGTTCGGGATGACACCTTTGAGCGATGTTTTTAAATATCATCATCTTCGCCCATTCGCGTCATTTCGAACGGAGAGAGAAATCTTCAAAGCAAAATATTTATTCCAAGACGCTGTTTTGAAGATTTTATCTCGAACTCATGTTATATTAAAAAGTGGATTTGTTGCTTTTTTTATTTTTGGGATAATTAGCATGTATTCGGTGAACGTCTTTTCACAAACGAGTGGAAAAACTAAAGCAACGAAGGCCGCAAGTGCAAATACATTTCTTAATAGCATTGGAATAAATACGAGCATCACAGCTGGCGGGGAAACACTGAAGGGAACGATTCGTGCTCTCAATTATGCCGGAATTCGCTGGGTCAGAGTTGGTCCGAACAACCGCAACTCCACAAAAGAAATGATCGAACTGCATAAGCAATCCGGAGCTAAAATTGATTATGGATTATTAAGCGGTTTTACGAATATCAGTGCTATAGTTGATACTGCTGAGATATTAGCACGAAATGGAGCTTTACTTGCTATTGAAGGGAATAATGAACCGAATAATTTCGGAATTACTTACAAAGGGGTAAAAGGAGGAAATGGTGCATCCTGGCTTCCTGTGGCAAAAGTTCAGCGCGATTTGTACCGGACAGTGAAACATAATCCGGTTTTGAAGAATTATCCGGTTTGGGATATATCCGAGAATGGTGCGGAGAGACAAAATGTCGGGTTGCAATTTCTAAAGATTCCCAAAGGGACTAAAACCATGATGCCTGCCGGAACTAAATTTGCTGATTTTGCTAACTGCCATAATTATATTACACATCCGAGTTGGCCGGGTCTGCATGACAATCAAACCCGGCGTAGTGCCGATCCCGATTCGCTTTGTCCGGTTGACGGATTATATGGAAATTATGGTTTGACCTGGAGGAAACATTTTAAAGGGTACAATCAATCCCAACTTCGATCATTACCAAGAGTTACTACTGAAACGGGGTATCCTATTGGTGGAAAAGTTAATGAGGAATTACAAGCACGTCTCTATCTCGATCTGTATTTATCACAATTTAAGAGAGGATGGAGTCACACAGCCATTTATATCCTTCGAATTCGTAATTATGAAGTAAAAACGGATAAACCTTTTGCCATTTTTAAAAACAATTATACACCAAAACAACCGGCCCGGTATCTTCATATTTTCACAACTATTTTATCCGATAAGAAAATGGTAAATGAACCTGGAAAACTCAATTATTCTATTACTAATAAACCGAAAACCGTACATAATCTTTTATTGCAAAAAAGTAATGGCAAATTCTATTTGGTGGTGTGGGGTGAGAAGTTTACCGGAGGTTCAGAAAAGGTTACGGTAAAATTGGGCAGATCATTTCGCTCCGTAAAAATTTACGATCCAACAACCGGCACAAAAGCCATTCGCACACTTCACAATACTGGTTTCGTGCGTTTGACGATGAGTGATTATCCTAAAATTATAGAATTATAAGCATCGCTTCAGTTTAGGTAAATAATTTATTTACTCTGTAAAGATTTGAAAATAAAGTCATTACAGATAATTTATTGTTGCATAGTCAGAATGCATGCAATATTATAAATCAGGATTGATATAAATCACCGGTATAAAAAGTCATAAGACAATGAAAATCAATAAAATATATGGTTTGACCATCCTGGCTGCCTGCTTGATTTTATTTGGATGTCAACCAATTAAAAAGAATTCGGAAACCGGTAATGTCACTACTTATACCGGAGAGAAATCAAAGAAGCCGAATGTTATATTTGTCCTTGTTGATGATATGGGATGGGGTGATTTGGGGGTTTTTTATCAGGATCAGCGTAAAAAGAAACGTGTACCTTATGAAGTGACTCCACATCTTGATAAAATGGCTAAGATGGGAGCACAACTCAGGGATCATTATGATGCGGCTCCGGTTTGTGCGCCATCCCGGGCGTCTATATTGCTTGGATTATCTCAGGCGGCTGCAAACGTGCGTGACAATCAGTTTGATAAAGGGCTTGAAGATAATCATACCATGGCATCCGTAATGCGAAAATTGGGTTATTCCACCATTGCGATTGGCAAGTATGGCGAGCAGGGGAATTATCAATTTAATCCGAAACGTAATCCCTGGTTCGCCAATCCTTTGAAACGGGGTTTTGACACGTTTTTCGGTTACATGCGACATGAAGACGGACATGAGCATTATCCCAAAGAAGGGGTGTACAGTGGAGATTCAAAACAAGTTTGGCATAATCATACAGATACCACACCGGAGCTGGATAAATGTTATACGGCTGATTTATGGACGGCTTATGCGAAAAAATGGATTATCGCTCATGAGAAAGGGAATGATTCCCAAAAACCATTTTTCATGTATCTGGCTTACGATACGCCACACGCGGTCTTGGAATTACCGACACAATCTTATCCCAAAGGTGGCGGCCTGCATGGTGGTTTACAATGGCTGGGAAAACCGGGACACATGATCAACACAGCATCCGGAAAAGTGGACTCCTGGGTGAATCCGAAATACGCTCATGCCATGTATAAAAAGAGTAGTAAAGATGTATCATGGCCCGATGTTTATAAAAGATATGCCACCGCTGTTTCCAGGATAGACAGCGGGGTAGGTGATATTATGCAGTTGCTTAAAGATCTGCATATAGCTAAAAATACCATTGTCGTGTTTACGTCGGATAACGGACCATCGCGCGAATCCTATTTGAATCATTCTACAAGAAA
>DATFMK010000503.1:0-3264 GCA_035267005.1 Balneolales bacterium | reverse complement strand
TTATTTGTTATATTATTATAAAACAGAACTTAATAAGGGGTTAGCTATTACTTTTTTTACATGATTAACTCAATTTAGTATATATGTGCACTGCTACTTGAGATATACCATGCATTATGAAGGGGACTTCTTACTCAGAATGCCCCCTTTTTTATTTTTAATACTGATCTAAATAATACATTAACGTGAGGTTTGGATAAGAATCGCAGAGTTATAATAATTTCATTGAGAATACGACCTGTGAAAATATGACCTATCTTGACGACGGACGACTGACCATCGACGACACAGAGCTGTTTTGATGCCTAAAGCATGATTCCGATACCGAACTCACGTTGATTATACGGTTTTTAAGAATAAATAATGTTTAATTACTATCAGAGTGTTTCTCTGTCGTCGGTGGTCGGTGGTCGGTGGTCGGTGGTCATAGAATAATCTAATTTAACAGCTACTTTTATTAGGTAGATAGATTATAAGCTTAAACGAACCTCACGTTAATATAAAGAATAATAAAACAGTATTTTATAGCATAAAATTAGTTCATTGTTTCAAAACGGACCACCGTCTACTGTCTAAAATCTTAAATGTTTGCTTATATCAAAATCAGGTTTTTTACGTCGCCCTCAACCCTGAAAGAGTTCAATGATTGATTGAAAAAAGTTAATCCAATACAAAACGGAAGGTAATGGTTCCCCACTGGGGTTGTTGGGGTACACCTGAGGGCAGCGGTGAAAAACGCCAGTTGCGTAATGTTTTAATGACTTCTTTTTCCAATTCCGGATTCATTTTCTTCAAGGGAATAATACGTCCGACCGAACCGTCTGGTTTAACTTCGAATCGCATGGTTATGACCGCTTCAACATCGACGGTATACTTCGGCATTGGTTGTACCATCGGAGTTCGATTGATGTCACCTTCCCATTTTAACGAATAAGGAGCTGATTTTTTCTCACTGTTTCCTTGTCCCTGATCGGCTTTTACATCTCCTTTGGTCCCCTTCTTATCACCACTTTTCTTGGCGCCTTTACTTTGCGTTTCTCCTTTGTTGGTTTCAGGAGCTACTTCAACCTGTTTTTTCTGTTGTTTATCCTGACTTTTCTTAGGATTGGTTTTCTTGGTATCCGGTGTTTTAACCGGTTTGGCTTTTACTTTCTGTTTTTGCTTCGGAAGGTTAACCGCTTTAGAAACTTTTTTCTGCTCTTTCTGCTGAGTTTTAGGTTTTTTGTGTTCCTGCGGTTTAGGATTTTTGGGTTTGACTTTTGAAGGATGAGGACGTGTGGCTACTTTTTTTACTTTTTTGGGAGCATACTGTGCTTGCTTCCCTTTACTATAATTGCCTAATGTAACTGAGATAAACGAAGCCCTTGGTGGCGGCTGGCTGCCGACATAAACAAATAAAGCAACCAATAAGAGTAACACGTGTACTCCTCCGGTCACCCAAAGACCAAACCGTTTTTCTTCCGTCATTCCTTCTGGAAACATATCTCTCTACCGATTCGCTCGTTCTGTCGCTAACACTACTTTTAAATTTAACGCCTTGGCAATATTCATTACTTTTACAGCGTCATCGACAATAGCTTCTTTGTCCGCTCGTAGTACTAACGTACTGCGCGGGTTTTTCTGATATTCTTTTCGGATAGCGCTGGCCAGTAAACCCGGACTCGTGAGCTTCCCTCCTACATAATACTTCTTACTCTTTGTGATGGTCACGGTGATATACTGTGACTGTTTTGGAGAACCGCTCTCAGCTTTAGGAATATTCACTTTGATTCCATAATTGACGACAAAAGATGAAGTCAGCAGGAAAAATACCAGAAGCAAAAATACGATATCCGTTAATGAAGAATGGGAAAAAACCGATAAAGGCTTCAGTCGATCGTTTTCATCACGAAAATTCATCGTTGTACCGTCTGCTTTTTATTTGAAGGGGCTTGCAATAACTCAATAAATTCGGTACTGGAATTTTCCAATTCGAATATCATCCTGTTTATTTTCGCTGAAAGGAAATTATAAAAGAAATACGCGATAATCCCGACAGTTAAACCGAATGCAGTGGTTAACAAAGCCTGCCATATACCACCGGCTAACACACTGGGATTAACAGCTCCCTGCAAATTCTGAATTTGTTGGAAGGCTTCAATCATACCGGTTACGGTACCCAGGAATCCAAGAAGCGGAGCGGCACCGGCAATGGTCGCCAGCCAATCCATCCTGTTTTCCAGCATATAACTTTCTTTCTTACCGGCGTTTTTGATGGAATCCTCAATATCGAGCATAGGACGGCCTAATCGTTTGATCCCTGCTTTCAAAATACGGGGCAGCGGCTTATCCATTTGATCACAATAGTGAATGGCTTCTCTGACATTGCCATTTTTTAACATATCCTCTATCGTAGCTAAAAAATGTTCCGGTTCCACTCTTGAATTATTCAGAAAACGCCAACGTTCGGCAATTACATAAATAGCAAGTATGGACAGTATGGCGATAGGTATCATAATGAGACCGCCATCAATCAGCATTTTTAATAATGAAATACTGTTACTGCTTTGTGCCATTGCATTAGTCAGGCTATCCGCTGCGGAGGCCGTGTCCTGTGCAACTGTCATAAAAAAAGATAGTAGGGTAATCATATTCTTATGATTTTACTCGTTTGTTGATTTCAAATGGACATGCTTAATGAAGTGGTTATCTCGAAACTTCGATGGCAGGCCCTTGGCAGCCTGTTCTGCACTTGCTGTATTTTTAAATTGACCGAGTCCGACTCGATAAATGTACTGATTATTCAGTCTCGAGCGTGTTAATGAAACACGATAATTTTTACTGCTCAAATTATTCCTAACTTCTTCTGCACGCTTGTGGTCTGTTAAGGAGTATACGACGATGGTGTAAAAATCGGTATTTTTTGGTGATAAATCACCTTTTAATCCAAATAAATTTGTGTTATTTGATGAAGTGCCCGTTGGTGGTGTGGTAGGTGTTTGATTACTTGTTTGCGGGGATGATGTTTTCATCCTCATTGATTGCGAATTTGACCGTTTAGCAGTATTCGTATTGTCACTATTTGAATTGGAAGAACCAGGCTGAGGATTGGCAAATAAACCTCCGCCATTATTCTGATTGTTTCCCGATGATGGTTGCTGCCTTTGTGGTTGGGCATTGCTTTTACTGGTTTGTTTTTGTGTTGCATTTTCGCCTAATAAAACATTCGCATTAGGTTGATTTCCGTTATAGGTCACCAAAATCCAAACTAATCCGACGACAAAA
>DATFMK010000502.1:0-7945 GCA_035267005.1 Balneolales bacterium | reverse complement strand
CTGAAATACGTATATGGCTACTGATAGGTTTATCGTTGGATGAGGCAAACACACGTCCTTTTGTCGTTCTCAGAAAGTCTGTGACCTCTTCAGGACGCTCGTCTACCAACAGTATGGCCAAGTGAATATCCCGATGTAATTCATCCACACTTTTAGCAATTTTTTTGAGTAACACTGTTTTCCCGGTACGCGGAGGTGCTACAATCAGAGCCCGTTGTCCTTTGCCAATCGGCGCAATTAAATCCATCACCCTCATTTCAATATCTTCCGGACTCTCTGTTAACTTGATCAGCTCATCCGGCATGATTGGTGTTTGATGTTCAAAACGGGGAACTCTTGCCCAAAGCGCGGCGGGTTTGTTATTTATCTTTTCAACACTTTTTACGTGTTTGTTATTTCTCTGATCGACTTCAAACTCGCCCTCTACTTCGAGGCCAGGACGCAGATTATAATGGCGTACCTCATCGGGTGTTAAAAACGGATCTTTCTCATTTGAGGTAAATTCATAATCCAGTTTACGGATAAATCCAAAGCCCTTCGGGTTTATTTCAACAACCCCGGAGTAACGTCCGCCAAACACTACATTTTGATTTTTGATGAACTCAGGAGTAAACCCTTTCCCTCCGCTTGGCTTGCGTCTGTTGTTTTTTTTCTTATTATTTTTTCTACGTTTTGGGTTTTTACCCTTAGAATGACTCATGCTTTTTGTTATTTATACCTTTGGTCAAGATGTGCCCAATTAACGATTGAAATAAAAGGGACAAATTTTAAAATTCTGATATATAAAAGGAGGCTCAATAGGAAGAGAATAGTTGATCAGTACCCTCTTTTACACTGATCAACTATTCTTATTAACAATTTAATATAATGTTCTTAAAAATCTAAGAAAAATAAACTGACAATAATTTAGAAATTTTATCTAACGGTGGTAGTTTCATTAATCCAACCGTAACATTTCTTCAGTGATGAATCGATTTTGATTTTTTCACCTTTTTTCCAGTTTTGATAAAATTTATTTTCAACGGATGGGGTAACTTGCTTATATGTTTGTATAAGTTGATTAACCTGGCCTTTTGTTGAAGGATCAACACGTTTTGCTTTTTCCAGGTAATCGAGCACTAACCAATAAACGGCTTTGTCTTTTGTAGTCATGTTACCACCACTACAATCGTTTACAGCTTGCGCGTATATACGTGCGATATCAACATAGGGTTTACCCCAGTGAGAATCCAGATGGATACCTTGACGAGCATACCGTCTGGCCGTTTGCAATTTTTCAAGATTGATATAGTTACCTACAATTCCTTGAATCACCGCCTTTTTCTGTTTTGTCGTTTGAGCCTCGCTTATTGCCTGTTTATAATATTTTACCGCATCCTGGTAATTCGCATTATCTGTGGCTATCGAACCAAGTCTCTCAGAATTATCGTAATTTTGATCCAGGTTATACAGTTGTAATGCAATTTTCTTAGCATTATCATAATCACCGGTTTGGTGATACAATTGATACAGTTCTTTTAATGATTTAACATCTTTGGGATTGTTTTGAACTTTGCCTTTCAAAAAAGCTATGCGTTCTTTCGGCGAACTGAATAATTGATTTTGAACCTGGCTGAAATATTGCTTTGTTTTAGCATTGGCATAAGGTTGTGCCTTATTGATAACGCTCAGAGCCTTTTTCTTTTCACCCTGATTGACTAATTGATTCACAATGAACTGCACATAATACCCCTTACTTGTTGTCGCCAGCTTTTTGGGATCCATTTGAAACAATTTTTCGTAATCCTTAAACGCTTTCTGTGTTCCATTTTGGATATAATCGTTATGTGCCTGATAAAAACGTCCTTGTTGTAGAATCCAGTCGAAATGATTGATTTCATCTTTTGAAAACGTTTGTAAGGCTTTATCGTACAATGTTGCTGCTGAATCCAAATATGCAGATTTTACGGAAGGATCGTTTTGCTTCTTTGCCATACCTTCGTAAATATCGATCATGTCACTAAATACTTCATTCCCAGAATAATCAGATACCCCTTTCATTTTCTTGGGATGAGCAATCAACAACCATCTGCCATACGGCAAAGCGTTTTGGTAATCCTTATTTTTATAACTTTCTGTAAATACAGAATATGCTTCTATTGGTTTTAAGCCATACGGTGCAGGGGGTACTTTTTGCTGAGCCTGTGCTTGGACGAGTGTTAATCCCAAGTACAGAAGTACGGCTACAAGGCTAACAATTTTCTTCATGATTCCTGATTCTATGTTACTACTGGATTTTATGCTTAACAAACATGAGCTCTGATAAATTAAACGATATTCTTAGTGAAAATATTCTTTCTTTGATTAAACTGTTGGCTTGCGTTCCTCTGAACCCATATTCAGCATTAATATTAATTGATGATGCAATTTTGGGAGATGGTATCCCAAGCCCAGCTGTAATATAAAAGGTTTGAATATTTCTACCATTTAATTTTAAATAACCTGAATCATACGAAAGTCCTAATCGGTACGCCAGGTGACGAAAGAAATTATTAGATCTATTGTTAGAAGGCAAGAGCTGAGTCCCCAAACCTACTCTATATCTATCTTTCATAAAAGATTCTGTTTTCCCATTAATTCCTTTAAAATCACTCCATTTCTGGTATAAAACCTCAGAACCGACCATTATTCTTTGATTAAACCAGTAAGACACTCCTAAACCAGCTCGTAGTGGTAATAATATATTACCTTTTTTTAAATCTTGGGTTGGATTATTTACATTACCCGAACTACTTGTAATATAGTTCTGAATGGATAGGGTAGAATGCAGTTTAACAGGCATATTCGCCGTTAATCCTACAGACAATTGATCATGTTTGTTAAATACTCTGTATTTTTCGTAAAAAATTCCGGCCCGGTTACCAAAACCAATGTTAGAGGTTTTTCGTATATATCGCGTCGACAAATAAGACGGGGAGTTAAACGAAGTTTGTACATCATCATTCAACAACCCAAAAACCAAGGATGGGGCATATCCAATCGACAAATTTTTATTGATATGCCATCCGATACCTAATTCCAGATAATCGATGCCTCCGCTTCCATAATTATCAATATTATAATTGATTAAGCTTCCCGATGCCCCTGTATTGAAAGATCCTGTCTTGGTATAATGATAATTCATTGAGGAGATAGGAAACATGGCCAGAGAGATCCCGATTTTACTTCGTTTTACGGGGAAAACTATTTGAAACTGACTGGGTTCCAAATTCGTCTTCTGGGTCTTGTTCGTCCGGTTGGATGACTGAATATTTGTAATATAAAATCCACCTGTACCAGAAGTATAATAGGCATTACCCCAGATGGCAGGATTAGCCAGATTTGCGGCACGGTCGAACAGACCAATTCCGGTCATACCCATACCTTGCGCATCCGTACTCCGGTAGTCATTTAAATTTCCAATTCCATAATAGGAATATAAAGATCCCGTATCGTTAATACTCTGCTGTCCGTATACAAGACTGGTGCCTAAAAGGCTGAATAATATGATTAAATTGAGATATTTCAAAAACTTATTGTTTTACTGATGTAACGATCAATTTTGGTGCTTTTAACGCTGATTTAGGCGTTGTTAGCAATAAGGAATAGATAATTCCATTATCTGTTTGTGGTACGAAATAATAGCTTCCATTATTGGGGGCACCCAACATTAAATCATTTATCCGTGGTGTCAAATTCAGTTGATAGGTTCCATCGGTTTGCCTTGTCATAATACTTATCGCACCTTTCAGGATATCAAAATTTATTTCATCAGGCCTCAAGTAATAGACATTCATTTGTGTAACATCGGGCCTGATATTCCCGGATGGCAAGGAACTTTTCATCAATGTCGAATCTTCCCTGAGTACCAGTTCTACCCTGGATAATGCTTTAGTATCCAAATTAACTCCATTAATAGATACGGTGGTATCTGAAGTCACACTGAGCTTAATACTGGGAACCCTGCTGAATGTTGAATAAACTTGTGCTAAAGAATCTCCCACATCGGCCTCACTCGATCTTTTTACGCTGTAAGCCCATGTCTGTGGCAATACGGCTGTCGTATCACCAATCATAACATTTGTACTATCACCGCGGAAGGAAACAATTTTACCGCTCGAATTAGACTGCGGCACAATGACAAATCCCGGCTCTTTAATGTTAAACAGAGAATCTCGTGCAGCGGCATCTGTCGTATCGTATAATAATGAACGATATTTTTGAACCCAGCTTTGCGGCATCGGCACATCGACAGAATCTACGTTACCAACTTTAAAAGAAGTAATGACATTACCACTTGTGGGTGGTTGTTGATCGATAGTCCAGGATTTACCACGCCATTGTCGTGAGGCTTCCTGAATATCGAAAGTAACCGTTTTATTGGTATCACCATAAACCGAACGGATATAAAACCGTAAAGAAATTTTAGTATCGGGTTTAATGGTATCAATACTCGAAGGCGACACCAGCTGAGGTTGAACCAAGCCGGTAGCTTCGATCTTACCATATAATTGGTCGTTATAAATTCCAACTGTATAATACGTACGATCTCCACTGTAAACGCCAATACCACTTGTATTAAAATTGGTAATGGGTATGGTGTCGGTCACAACCTGTCCATTAGCCGGAACCAGTTTTGTACCGACAACGCCGGGCTTATCGCAACTATAAACGACTAAAGCCACTAGTATCGTAATTAAAAATGGAGATAACTTTGCGACTTTGCGCAACTTACTGCTTGTAAATATCAATGAGGCTAATACTTATGCGTTGATTAACTATTATTTCTCGCCGATTTCATGGTATAAGTCAGCAAACTTATTCGATATATCCTGTGGTGAGCCCTGTATTTTAATCGGTTCGATATTTAATTCTTTAAAAGATTTATCAAATTCATCCCGAATTTCATTACCGGTCACTACGTAATCGGCATAACGTAAACCAGCCTTGATAAAGTCTACCTTTCCCTCAGATTTTATGTCTTTGGTTTCAAAACTCTTCGGCAGACCCATTAGATCAAGGATCGATTCATCAAAAACGCCATGATTTTCCGGTGCATGCAGGTTATATATCACTTTGGTATTTTTAAAAA
Source organism: Balneolales bacterium (assembly GCA_035267005.1). Classification (GTDB taxonomy): domain Bacteria; phylum Bacteroidota; class Rhodothermia; order Balneolales; family DATFMH01; genus DATFMH01. The sequence continues at coordinate 2,835 of DATFMK010000502.1, read as the reverse complement.
TAGCTTCATCTTTGTAAAGCGTTTTTAAGTAAACCGGTATAAAACCTGAGGCCCAATCATGACAGTGAATGATATCGGGCTCCCAACCTAGCTTCTTTACGGTTTCAAGTACACCTTTATTGTAGAAAACCAATCGTTCATCGTTATCTTCGTAAAATTCACCAGTTTTGGGATCTGTAAATAAACCTTTTCGTTCAAAATAGGTATCGTTGTCCAGGAAATAGACCTGGAGCTTCGCATTCGGGATACTGGCAACTTTTATACGCATGCTCTCCGTCTTACTACCTACTTTAACTTTTATACCGGAAAGACGAATCACTTCATGCAACCGGTTTCTCCGATCGTTTATGGATCCGTATTTGGGCAGCAGTATCCTTATTTCGAATCCTTTATCCTGTAATGAAGCAGGAAGGAACCGCAATAAATCGGCTGTATTAGTCATTCTTGCGAAAGGTGATATCTCAGCAGCAGCGTATAGTACTTTCATACCTAAATAAGTTCTTTTAAATACTTTTTAATTAAGATTCATTGTCCTTTATCACTAAACGAATCATTGGAATCTAAATGCACTTGATCCAAATCATCATCTAACGAGAAAAATTCGAATAGTGTATCACCACGTAAACCCATACGCAGTGTCTCAAGCGGTATTACTTCGGCAGGATGGATATTACCAACATTAACATTTGTTCCCATTTTTTTGATAAACCAAACCTGCTGTCCCTTTTGAGGGGCTTCAAATAACAGATCATCGACGTCTACCTGATCTACGATTTCATCAATCAAACCGGATCGAACTTCACCGTTCGGACGAAAAACACCAACCGTACCACTTTCGCGGGCTTCACAAATAATTTTCCAGGCCCCGGCTTCCAATTCCGCCTGTATCATTTTCACCCATTTATAAGGGGGAATAATATCATTCGGATTTTTACTGCCAACTTCGGATAATACGGTAAAATTCTTACTGAGTTCAGCAATAATATTTCTTTTTTTCTCCTCCGATAACCAAATGGTTCCATTCGAGACCTCGACGTGACCGATTTTATAATGATCTAATAATCTCAGATAGGCGTCCAACTGATCTCGTAAAACATAGGCTTCAAACAACGTTCCTCCAAAATAAACAGGAATATCCGCGCTGTGATAGACAGCTATTTTATCTGTTAATTTGGGAGTGACATAGGATGTTCCCCACCCTAATTTTACGATATCTGCATGTTCTGCAGAGGTTTCGAGAAAGTCTTCGGCCTGTCTTACGCTATATCCTTTATCTAAGACAAGTGTTAATCCGTTATCTCTTGGTTTTTTTGACCTTTTTGGTAGATTTTTTAGCTTAAAATTCATGTGTGAGATTTTGAGTCGAAATACGTCTGTCGAATTTACTAATTTGAAGCCACATTTTAAAGTTTAACTGACTTCTTCTGTCTTAATTGACATTAAATTTCCATCTTTTACACCACTTTTACCATTTCGATTGGATAATTTAATGAGAAATCGGATATAATCCTGATTGATATTTTCCAACATTTCCCAGGTAAACCGCCATTTCCAGTTACCGGATGAAGTACCAGGATAATTCATTCGATGATCGGTTCCCAAATTCATATAATCCTGCATGGGGAAAATAGCCATTCTCGCAACGGATAACATCCCCATGCGAATCAGTTCCCAGTTTATATTACTACCGTCTGAACGCGTGTACTCTCGCGCTCTGTGCTGCTCCATATCCGAAGCCGATTGATACCAGCCGATGGTGGTATCATTATCATGGGTTCCGGTATATACCACACAATTTTGGCTCTGATAATTATGCGGGAGAAAACTATTGGCTTCATTATCCGAAAAAGCGAATTGCAAAATTTTCATTCCAGGAAAATTGTAATTATCCCTTAGTTTGATAACTTCTTCAGTCAATACACCAAGATCTTCCGCGATGATAGGCAGTTCGCCCAATTCGTCTTTAATGGTGTCGAATAATTTATAACCAGGTCCTTTTACCCACCGGCCGTTAATCGCCGTTTTCTCATCTGCGTTGACTTCCCAATAGGCTTCAAAGCCACGAAAATGATCAACACGGATAGCATCAAACAGATTGAACATCTGCTCAAAACGCTTGATCCACCAATCAAATCCATTTTCTTCGAGTTTAGTCCAACGGTAAAGTGGATTTCCCCAAAGCTGTCCGGTTTCACTAAAATAATCGGGCGGTACACCGGAAATCAATACCCGGTTGCCGTCGTCGTCAACTTCAAAGTATTCTGAATGGGACCAGACATCCGCGCTGTTATGATCAACAAAAATAGGAATATCACCAATAATTACGATTCCCTTATCATTAGCGTAACCCCTTACATCGAACCACTGATTAAAAAACTCATACTGCAGCCAGTAATGATGTGCAATGGGATCTGCGAGTTTCTTTTTAAATTTCTGCAGTGTTTTTTTATTACGCTTAGTTAGTCCGCTTTCCCATTTATTCCAGGGCTTTTTATCATAATACTCCAAACACGCCATAAACAGGACATAATCATGAATCCAGTAGGCATTCTCGTCTTTAAAAGTCTCAAACTTTTTTAATTCCGTATCCGATACATTTTTATAGAATCGCTCAGAAGCTTTTTTCAGTAACCGGTCTTTAACTGAAAAAGCTTTTTCATAATCTATTTCGCTCGATGGTGATACGGATTCCGAACTCACTTCTGCTTCGGTCAATAATCCTTTATCCACCAGCGTATCCGGACTTATCAGATAATGATTTCCGGCAAAAGCAGAATAGCTGGCATAGGGTGAGTTACCATAACCCGTTGGTCCCAGCGGTAGAATTTGCCAGAT
>DATFMK010000501.1:0-2641 GCA_035267005.1 Balneolales bacterium | reverse complement strand
CTTCATCGATTTTCCCTCCGCTTAAATAATCGCTTCAGCGGGTGAGACACCGACCGATCTTAATAAATTCTTCATAAAAGTGATGTATGGATACAGTGTCTATAACAAAAAATCCGTTTTATAACCATATGGTCCATAATATTACAAAGCCGATCTAAAAAATAAATGATAAAATATATAAAAAATCGCTTCGCTTTAGTATTCCTGATGATGTTCTTATTCATCGGCCTTGCTTTAATTACCAGAATCATATTGATGTTTACCTCTTTGGGTCAAGTTGATCTCGGGATATCGGTGCTTACAAAAATGTTTTTTGTGGGAGTCGTTTATGATTTTGTTGCCGCTACTTATTATTTAGCTCCGTTGGCGGTATATCTAACCTTGATGCCCAACAAGTTATTTAACAATAGATTCCACAAATACATATTTTGGTTTTTTCTGTTTGTTCAGATCAATCTGCTTGTCTTTGATATTTTTTCCGAATGGTTTTTCTGGGAAGAATTTGGGAAAAGATTTGATTTTATCGCTGTGGATTACCTTGTGTATACCCATGAGGTTGTATATAATATTCTTGAATCCTATCCAATCCCCTTACTTATTGGTTTTATCTTTGTAATTAGTTCCTGCCTTTTTTATCTTATTTACAAAAAAACATCTATTCTTGATTCAACATTTGATTCTTCTCAAAAATTTCTGCAAAGATTGAAAATCGGCATGTGTTTTGTCTTTCTGCCCCTATTATTTTTTTTCATGCTTAACGAACAATCTTTGGCAAATATCTCGGCCAACCAATTCAACAACGAACTGTCAAAAAATGGACTGTACTCCCTATTTTCTGCTTTTAGAAACAATACGTTAGACTATGATACGAATTACAAGACGGAGAATGCCGGGGCTGTCATGTCTCATCTAAACACGTTATACAAATTCGACAGCAACTATTCACGGTTTATAAAAAAAACAGGAAAAGAACTTAAATGCAATGTTATGCTGATTATGGTTGAAAGCCTTAGTGCTGAATATTTGGGGGCATTTGGTGACGGTAGAGGATGGACGCCCAATCTTGATAAGTTAGCCAAGCGGTCGCTGTTTTTTGATAACGTTTACGCAACAGGAACCAGAACGGTTAGAGGAATGGAGGCCGTCGTCCTGTCGGTTCCACCGTCACCGGGTAGAAGTATTATCAAAAGACCGGATTGTCACGATATGTTTTCAGCAGGGTTTATATTCAAAGAAAAAGGCTATGAAAACAAATTCATTTATGCCGGATATGGTTATTTTGACAACATGAATGATTTTTTTTCACACAATGGATTTATAACGGTAGATAGAACTGATATGGATACTAACGAAATATCATTTTCTAATGTTTGGGGGGTTTGTGACGAGGACTTGTTTAACAAGGCCCTAAAAGAATCAGATAAATCTTATCAAAAAAACAAACCATTCTTTAATTACATAATGACCACTTCAAACCATAGACCCTACACATATCCAGCGGGGAAAATAGACATACCTTCCCATACGGGAAGATCGGGAGGCGTTGAATATACAGATTATGCAATCAATAAATTCTTGGGCGATGCTGCATCTAAACCCTGGTTTAAAAATACCGTCTTCATTATTTTGGCGGATCATAACGGCGGAAGTGCCGGAGAAACTTCATTGCCGGCTTGGCGATATAAAATACCCGTCTTTATTTATGGACCCGGCATTATAAAACCACAGATTGTAAATAAGTTGTCTTCCCAGATTGATATTATGCCCACTCTTTTTTCTATCATGAATTGGAGTTATGAAAGTAAATTTTTTGGAGAAGATATACTTGACGAAAACTTCAACGAAAGAGCATTTATTGGAACTTATCAAAAATTAGGTTTTTTAAGAAATGATAGGCTGGTTATATTGGAATCAGATAAAACTCTCCACGAATATAAAATAGTTCATCAGAGCCTTTATGATGTTAAATATAAAGAAATTGATCCAATTGAGAAGGATAAACTTGATGCCATAACTTATTATCAAAGCGCATGCTATTTTTACAAATTAGGAATTAACAGATGGAAAAATTAAAATTGGTTAACATCATTCGAGACGGACGCTCGGAACTCTCACCGCTCGATTCGATGTTCAACGATAATGAGCCCTTCTCTTTTATCCTGAGTGCATTTAAAAATTCAATAATATATTATCGACGCTTTCGTCCAAATTCCAGCCGCTGAGGTTATGTATATCACACATCAATGCTTTACTCCTTTTAAGGATAATGTATATTTGCTTGCCGGAGGAGGAGAATTGATGTACGGATTAAAATATCAAGATTCTAAAAATCGTCTTCAGCCATCGACCGGTTTAATACGTTGGTTAGAAGATATCCCGATCGCATTGTTGCTGTTTTTAATTTTCGAAAATATGTATCCTTGAAGGGAAAACTTTCAAAACCATTATCAATTCTGTCCGGTTAGAAAAAAGCAAGCTGCAACTGCTTGTTTATTATGGCTTTGTTTGAGTCCTTTGGCGGCGGTTCAAATAACTCCTCTAAAGAACACGTTCTAAAAAGGTTAAGTTGTACTACTCTTATAAGGTTTTGCAGACTGGCAGAGACTTTCGACATAAATTTGAACATACACAGGAGTAGATA
>DATFMK010000500.1:0-3669 GCA_035267005.1 Balneolales bacterium | reverse complement strand
ATTAACAGAAAGCTGCAAAGCCTTCTGTTAAATACCATTAAAGTGATTCAGGTCGCCAACGAAACGATACCTAATGCCGCATAAAAAATAAAAGCCTAAAATTAGGCTTTTATTTTTTCTTGTGACGATTTTTTCTAAGTCTCTTTTTACGTTTATGCTTAGCAATTTTTGCTCTTTTTTTCTTTTTTCCACTAGGCATAGAAGTTACCTTCCAATTAATTTCATTAAAATACTTATTTCATAACCGGTAATTATCTACCGATTTGGATAAAGAAAGGTAAGATACAAAATACTTTGGTAAAAATGAGGATCTATTTTAAAAAAAGTTTAAAAATAGATTTTTACTCTCTTTTTAGAAGAAAGAGAAAAATGAGCATTTAGCTTGTTCCCAAAACATTCAGGAATCAGTCAAAAAGTAAAAACAAACCACGTATTATTTATTTAACGCTTTGTTTACACTTTTTTTGAATTCTTTCGATACCTTCAAAGTCGGTACGAATTGTTCAGGTACAATGACCTCTTCATTAGTTTTCGGATTTCTCGCTACTCTTTGAGCTCTTTTAACAACTTTAAAGCTGCCAAAACCGCGCAATTCTATTGTTTCGCCACGTTTCATGGCATCGATAACTGTATCAAGAAATCCTTTTACTACAGCTTCGGTCTCTACTTTTGTTAATCCCGTAGAGGATGAAATAATTTCTACTATATCAGCTTTTGTCATAGCTATATCCTATTTGTGTTCAAACTATTAACAAGATAGCGCTGTATGAGATAAAGCGCAAGTCATTAAAACTTAATATTTTAAGCAATTCAATGATTTTTTAATAAAAATGGCGTTTTATAAGCCAATTTCAGCGATAAAAAACGCCATTTTTTTAATATTTATATGCATAAGAATAGTATTTTTTAAGATTTTCTAAGATCTTAATAGATACCTACTTATTCAAAGATCCTAACATAAATTAAACCAAAAATGTTTCAATGCAGACTTTCGAACATATAGTAAACTTTCTCAATTCCCTTATCTGGTCAAAACCCGAAGTATTTCCTTTTATGGTAGTTGTCTTGTTAAGCTTCGGTATCTTTATAACTATTCGTTTGACATTCATACAAATACGACGTTTTACCCATGGTGTAAAAGTTGTAACTGGCTATTACGACGATCCTGATGATCTTGGCGACGTCAATCACTTTCAGGCTTTAAGTACCGCTTTATCAGCTACCGTTGGTATTGGTAATATCGCAGGTGTCGCAATCGCAATCCATTATGGCGGTCCGGGTGCCCTTTTTTGGATGTGGGTGACCGCATTATTGGGCATGGCCATTAAATTTTCAGAATGTACCCTTGCCGTCAATTATCGCAACACTAATCCGGATGGTTCCGTTTCCGGTGGGCCGATGTATTATATTGAAAAAGGTCTGGGCTCCAATTGGAAATGGCTGGCCATCGTCTTTGCTGTCAGTGCCGTAATCTGTTCCTTCCTGACTGGAAATGCAGTACAATCGAATACCGTTGCGGATTCTCTTTTTAGTGCATTTCATATTCCCCGTTATATCACCGGTTTTGTTACAGCTGGCCTGGTCGGTTTTGTTATTCTTGGTGGAATCAAACGGATTGGTAATGTGACCTCTCGCCTGGCTCCACTAATGGCTCTAATTTATGTAACCGGAGCTATGATCATTCTATTGATAAATTACACAGAAATTATTCCAACTTTTGGATTGATCATCTCTTCCGCATTTTCTCCTAAAGCCGGTGCCTTTGGTATCGGGTCGGGGGCATTTTTAACGACTCTTGTCTGGGGCATCAAACGCGGCTTATTCTCTAATGAAGCCGGACAAGGATCGGCACCGATCGCACATGCTGCCGCAAAAACGGATGAACCGGTACGGGAAGGCGTTGTAGCATTACTTGAGCCTTTCATCGATACACTTGTCATTTGCACCATGACCGGATTAGTGATCTGCATTACCAATGTCTGGCAGACCAAACATATTCAATCGGTAAAACTTAATTCCGTGGCCAATGCCTATAAACTATCTGATGTTGAATCCGGTTCTAATTTGATGAATACTTCGAATAGGAACCGCCCCATGCAGGTAGAAAACGGAACTATACAAAACGGCACATTAGTACATAATGATTACAGCGTCGATACACTATTTGCGGACGCCGCTCTTACCTTACCGTTTAACGGAAAAATTTTACAAGATTCCAAAGGACACTATGCTAAAGACGCGAATAATAAGGAATACCGTGCGTTATATGGTCGGGTTGTTGAAAATGGCGCACCATTGACGGCATTGGCTTTTGAGCAGGGATTATCACGATTTTTCCCGGGTGGTCAATATATTGTAACACTTTGTGTATTTTTATTTGGAATTTCGACGGCCATTAGTTGGAGCTATTATGGAGACCGGGCTATACAATATTTGGCTGGTGACCGTTCTATTGTGTATTATAAGAGCGTTTATGTAATTATGAATTTTGTGGGTTCGATTCTCGCTCTCACAACGGTCTGGACAATTGGAGATATCACTCTCGGATTAATGGCATTACCCAACCTGATTGCACTTTTTGCACTTTCAGGAGTCGTCTACGAATTAACACAAACATATTTTTCAAAACAACATGCATTACCAAAAGACTGAAAAATACAGCCTGACTATTATAAAACATCCTCTTACCAAAAGAGATCTAACGATTCTGAGAGATAAAAATACATCATCTCCTTTATTTCGTCAGGTCCTGGGCAGAGTTTCAATGATTTTAGCCTATCATGCTCTCGAAGATTTGCCATTAAAACAGATCCGTATTGAAACTCCGATTCAGCAAACCCAGGGAGTTGCGCTCGATACTGATATTATAGTGGTACCCATACTGCGGGCTGGACTTGGTCTTGTCGATTCGATCATTACATTTATTCCCGAAGCCAAAGTCGGACATTTGGGTTTATACAGAGATGAAAAAACCAAAAAACCAGTAGAATACTATTATAAAATGCCGGACGGTTTAGATTCTGCTGAAATCATTCTGGTTGATCCCATGTTGGCAACCGCTGGTAGTGCACTTGCCGCCATTCGTATTCTAAAAGAACACGGAGCCAAAAATATTCGATTTATGTGTCTTATTGCAGCACCGGAAGGAATCGAAAAATTGCAAGCAGAATATCCTGAAGTGCCTATTGTAACCGCAGCATTGGATGAAAAACTTAACGATGACGCCTACATCGTTCCTGGTCTTGGAGATGCCGGCGACCGCTTTTTTGGAACCGTATAATATGGAATGAAATATTTATCAGTCCTCATATTAATTTTACTAACCGCATCGGCCTGCACTAAATTGTCGAAATACGACAAAAGTAGAATCAATAAGGCGTTGAAAGATTCTTTAACGCATAAAACGGAAAGTTGGAATGTTCATATGCGACTTCTTGAAGGTGGTAAAAAGCAAGTGATTTTAACCTCGCCATATGCAGCCACGTATGAAAAGGACAGCGGTACAGAAACGCATTTTAAAGGACCGGTTAAAATTGCAATTAAGGACAGTACTGGTAAAATCACCACGACGGTAAGTTGTGATAAGGCCGTGTTCAATAGTAATAAATCAATTTTTGATTTCACCGGACATGTCGTTGTTAAAACGGATAAGAAAAAAACACTGAGAAG
>DATFMK010000499.1:0-3406 GCA_035267005.1 Balneolales bacterium | reverse complement strand
CTTTTACATAACCAAATAACTCGCTTTCAAAAATATTCTCATTTAGCGCACCCATATCCACATCTATAAAAGCCTCGCCGGCCCTGTTTGACTGACGGTGTAATGCCCTGGCCACCAATTCCTTGCCCGTACCATTTCCTCCGAGAATAAGGATATTTGCATCTGTATCCGCTACCTTGTCTATAGTTCGAAACACTTCTCGCATAGCCGGACTTTGTCCGATCATTTCCCTATACCTGCGGTCCTGATCTTCATTCATCTGTCTCTGGCGGGATCGTAAATCGATGATTTCCTGCCGGGATTTTCGAAGTTGTACAGCCGATGAAACCGTTGCCAATAATTTCTCATTTTGCCAGGGTTTTAAAATAAAATCTGTCGCTCCTTCTTTGATGGCCCTGACGGCCATTGCAATATCTCCATAAGCCGTTATCAGAATGACGACCGCCGATGGATCTATTTCCAAAATTCGCTGCAACCAGTTAAAACCTTCTTCCCCACTCCCCTGGCTTTTTTCGAAATTCATGTCCAACAGGATAACATCGAAAATATTTTCATGCAGTAAGTCCGGTATGCATTCCGGATTTTGTGCTGTTTCGACGTGCTCAACATATTGTTTCAGGAATAGGCGTCCTGCCCTCAGCACATCATCATCATCATCTATAATCAGTATTTTTCCGTTTTTTTTGCTCATTTTATTTGGCCACAGATTTTCGCGGATCTAAGCGGATTTTGGTTAACAGTCGGTTGTTGGTGGTTGATTGTAGGAATACGACTAACTACCAAAGTTGTTCAATAATATTTGATTCCGATGTATTTCTAATTTTTCTAAGCGTTTGTGTTCTCAGTTCTTTTTTTTCTGTAAACTTACTCTTGCTAATTATTTGTCACTACTCATATCAGTTTACTTTTCTCTAAATCATCTCACGATATAATCAGCAATTTTCCTGCCAGATATTTTCACCGATATATGTACGTAAAATAATACTTTATATTAAAAAAGTGTTCGTAAACGTACACTTGCTGTTCACAAACGTACATAAAAACATGGACATCATTGTTGATGAGTCCGAAGCCAAACATTTCCTAAAATTCTTGCGCACGATAAAATGTTACCGTATTCAATTTAAACGGCTATTTATTAAAATAAGGACTATCAAAATAATATTTCCGCGTCGTTTGGCACAGGTTTTGAAATGTAAACCCTAAACTGAAACAAAATTTTAAATTTATTTATAGCGGATGGATCGAAAAATTGAGAAAAAGAAATGGACACCAAAGAATATAAGCCTGATATCCGGATCGGTGCTTATCATTGCTTTTTTGATCTATCTGCCACTTGAATACGGTTCTGCTTCCCGTTTAAACGTGAATAAAGATCAACTTACAATAGCGACCGTCATTAATGGTACGTTTCAGGAATATATCCCGGTTGACGGTTCCGTAACGCCAAATAAAACAGTCTATCTCGATGCCATCGAAGGCGGCGTTATACGTAGAATAAAAGAAACGGCAGGGGCCCTGGTCAAACCGGGTGATACACTGTTGGTGCTTTCCAATTCCAGTCTTCAGCTGGATGTAATGAATCGTGAAGCCCAATTATATGATCAAATTAATAACGTTCGTAATACACGAATCCGGATACAGCAAAACAGTTTAAATATCCGGAATCAGCTGGCACAGGCCAATCATGATTTACAAATTGCCAAACCCGACAGTAAACGTGATTCAATGTTATATGCTCAACATATGATTGCTCAAAAACAATATGATCAGAGTATGGCGGGATTTCAGCTGGCGAAAAAAAAGCAGCGATTGGCTGAGGTTTCATTTATTCAAGACTCCTTACTTCGTAATCGTCAACTTCAACAACTTAATGAATCGGAAAACCGTCTTAACCGTAGTTTATCGGCTGTTCGACATATTCTGGATAATCTCATTGTAACCGCGCCCATCGGCGGACAATTATCATCCCCCGATCTTGAAATCGGCCAATCGGTTCACCAGGGCCAACGTTTGGGGCAAATCGATGTATTAAACAGTTATAAAGTAAAAGCGGATATCGACGAACATTATATCACCCGGGTTGATACCGGGTTAACAGCGACCGTTGATTATAATGACCAAACGTACCAATTAAAAGTAACGAAAGTATACCCGACCGTTTCTAATGGACAGTTCGAGTTGGATATGGAATTCAGAAACAAGATGCCCGATGACCTGAAACGTGGACAGGCACTACAAATACGTTTACAACTGGGTCACTCGGAACAGGCACTCTTGCTGCCTCGTGGCGGTTTCTATCAATCGAGCGGCGGCAATTGGGTCTACCTCGTTAATAAATCCGGAACGGAAGCGAAGAAACACAACATCCAGCTCGGCCGCCAAAACCCGGATTATTTCGAAGTCCTCAAAGGATTAAAACCCGGAGACAAGGTGGTAGTATCGAGCTATGATAATTTTGGAGATAATGAGATTTTAGTGTTTTAGCGAGTTTGAGTGTTAATGTAGTAATAAGGCAAAAAGGCAGAAGGCAGAAGTGAAAAGGCAGAAGTGAAAAGAAAGGATCTAGCTAAATATTATTGTAAGGATGAATCTCTTGGGGATCTATTAGAGTAGGATATAATTGAAAACTTTAAAAATAGAACCAGAAGAGGTCATTATGTTAGATTTAAATCATAAACGACTAAATGTTTGGAAAATGAGCCTGGAGTTTGTTGCAACAATCTATAAACTGACTGCAAATTTCCCCACTGAGGAACGATATGGTTTGACTTCTCAAATGAGAAGAGCTGCCGTTTCTGTTCTATCAAATATATCAGAAGGGGCGGCCCGAAAATCTCCAAAAGATAGAAAACGATTTTATGAAATTGCCCGATCATCCTTAGTGGAGATAGATGCGCAACTGGAAATATCTTTGAGACTAAATTTTTTAAATGTAAAGAATATAAAACAAGCTTCTAAACAGATGAACGAAATTTTTGCAATGCTAACAAAACTAATATCAAATACATAAATGGAAACAAGGGCACTTGCCTTCTGCCTTTTCACTTTTCACTTTTCACTTTTCACGAAAAACAAGAACATGATCCAAACCAAAAATCTCAAAAAACTATACACGACTGACGAAGTCGAAACAACGGCTCTCAATAAAGTCGATCTGGAAATTAAGGATGGAGAATTCGTCGCTATTATGGGTCCTTCGGGATGCGGCAAGACGACGCTTCTGAATATCCTGGGGTTACTGGATAACCCGTCTGAAGGGGCCTATCTCTTTATGGATGAGGATGTATCGGGTTTCACCGAACGTCAACGGGCCCATATGCGAAAAGGCAACATCGGGTTTGTCTTTCAAAGCTTTAACCTGATCGATGAACTCACCGTTATCGAGAATGTGGAACTGCCGCTG
>DATFMK010000498.1:0-7338 GCA_035267005.1 Balneolales bacterium | reverse complement strand
AAAGATGAAGAAGCGGATGCCGCACTGACCCGGGTGCTCCGAAAAAAACTGGAAAAAGCCGGTTATGAAACTAAAGACCGCGAAGTTATGGTCGGTTTCGACCGTTCCTACCCCAAAGCCAAAACCAAACTGGTAGACATCAAGGGTATCAAAATGAAAGCAAGTATGTGCCCGGTAATCGTTCAGGGAACGCCCGAAGCGGTGCAATTTGCCTGGAATGTGGGTGTGGGGGAATTGACAGGGAGTGGGTTTGGGGCGTTGTGGTGAGAAAAGGAGAAAAATTATGATTAAAGAAATAGCTCAATTCGTAGATATTCTTCCCGAACATGCGTTTAGTAAAAATATTCAATTAAAGGAAGGAGTATACATTTTTTTAGACATCGGAGAAGATAATGGAAAATATACTTTGAACAATACAGATAGTGAAGGCAATCTATCTGATGATGATTTCAAAATATGGACAAGTAAATCAGAAAATTCATCTTTTTTTGAAAAGTGCCTATTTATCCAAACAAATACATTACCGGTCTCACCTCAGAAAATTTTTAATCCTGATAAAAAGATATTTAATGCATCTTGTTCACCATTTGCCTTAGCTTTTACAAAGAAAAATTATAAGAAATATAAAAATAATCCTGAGCTTCTTAAGGGGCAGTTGCGTGATCAGTATTTTAAATCTGCTGAAAAATATTTAATCAATGAATATCATAAGTCATGGTTTAAGCTATTTAAAGGTTTCCTTGTTGAAAATTTGCATAGTTTTTTATCCAATCTACAGGCATATGAAGATGCAAAAGACAAATTAACCATCAATATCTATTTCAAGAAAGCTGAAAAATCTGATTTTGTAATAACGCATGATGCTTATTTACGCGATAAAATTTTTAATAAAGCTCAGTACAATAAAATAGTTGATGGCAAACTATTAGGTATTAGTGATAGTTTAAGTGGATTTAACAATAAAAAAAGGTTCTTGAAGCATCAAACAGGATTATCCGATCTTAACTTTAGAATTTCGGATAGCGAAGCCGAAAAATTATGGAAATTCTTCAAACTTCAGCATAATGATCAGCTTCCTAATCCAACACCCATTTTTGTTGATGGAAATGAAATGGATTATAATAAGGATTTGGTCAGCTTTTATCAAGATGATAGAATACTAACCTATTCAGAAATAATTAAGGAGCTAATAAAAAAGTATCAAAAACAATTACAAAATTATTATTTGATTTTTTTTCAACGCGGTTTAAAAGGAAGTAGAATTATTGATTTAGATTTTGTTCCGGTTTTTCATTACCGAATAGATAAAAATTTGGATCTTGTGGAAGTATTCAAAATAGGAAATAAATTTAACTCAATAATTCTCAATAATGTATTTGATCTTCAATATCACATATTCAATAAGATTTTTAATAATCAATTAATTAAAGAAACTAAAGATGGTGGGATATGGCTTAGATTTTTTGATGAATTAGAAGCTAAACCACAATATCGATTCACAGATGATATTGTCAATCTAATGTATAAATATCGTAAAGCTATTTATGATTATGTCTATAAATCAAAGCATCAAAGTATAACCTGTCTAATGTTTGATGAAATGATGTTTACTTCAATAAAAGATGATATCCATCACGATGAAGAATTTAATCGTAACTATTCAATTAAAGAAAAACTTAATATCTGGTTTAATCTATATGATTATTTCAGTGGAAATAAAAACCGAATAAATATGGCTAATAAAACATTAGAAATTTCAGAAAAGCTCAGATTCGTTATTAAAAATGATGAGGAGCATATAGAAAGTGATGATGAATTTGCTTTTGCAGCTGGACAACTGATTTGGAAGATTTTGATTCAAAGCAAGTCTTCTAATCGCTCACATGCTTTGCTTGAACCATTTCTTCAAAAAGCAGAAAGCAATGAGTTTAAGAAAGCAATCGCTCGCACATTTAATACGTATAAGCATGAGTTTGTTATGTATCCTCAAAAATATGGGTTCGATAAGTTAATGAGTGAAGTAATGGGATATGAACCTGAGGAACCAAATATGAAAAACCTAATTTATATGATACTTGCCGGATATTTTTCAGAATCATTATTCAGTAAAGAAAAAGATAATAATCAAGAACAATAAAACAGAACAGTTATGAACTATAATAATAGAATTTATGGTGCTTCAATCATAAAGGCAGTCAATTCAAACTACAATGCTGATTTCAGTCATCAACCTAGAACGCTTCCGAATGGGGTGGTTTATGCAACCGATAAAGCTTTGAAATATGCGATTAAGAACTATTTAAAAGATTCGTTTTCAATAGAAAAAATTTTTTACTTGAAAAGGTTCAGACTGAATACTGACGACTTTGTTCCATACAGTTTAATGGAAGCTTTTTGTGCTATGTTTCCGGAATTGGCTGAAATTACAGATGCCGGTACTAAAAAAGAAAAAGTAAAGCTTAAAGCAAGTAAAAAACAGGTTGGTAAAGCCTTATTAGATTGTCTTGATATTAGACTATTTGGAGCTACATTTGCAATGAAGGGTAGTAAAAAAGAAGACAATTTAGCTATTTCTATCCATGGACCAGTTCAAATAAATCATGGGATAAATATTTGGAATGAAAACAACATTTATTCAGAACAAATTATGTCACCGTTCAGAAATCCTGGTGAAAGTAACAAGGGTGAGGAAGAACAAATAAAAGCCGCTACAACTTTAGGTCGACAATCTAAACTTCAAGAAGGACATTATTTACACCATTTCTCAGTTAACCCGAAAAATCTTCAAGATATAACGCAACTTGTTGGAGATGGTGCTAGCTCGTTAACAAATAAAGATATTGATAAATTGAAAGAAGCGTTACTAAGAGGGGTCACCTTATATGATTCAGCTTCAAAAGCAGGTTCTGAAAACGAAGCTTTAATTTGGGTGCAACTCAAATCAGATTCAAAAGCAATAATGCCAAACTTTTCTCAACTAGTTGAAATGAAGGAAGAAAAAGAGAATGGCAAAGTTGTGCTCGATTGTAGTGCTCTTACAAATAAAATCGAAAATATTCATGATGATATTGATGAAATTGAGTTTTATATCAATAAAGATTCAATGGTTTTGGAAAATGCTCCATCTGATACAATAATTGATTTATAAATACTATTTGAAATGGAGAAATTATTATCAATAGATCTGAAAGCTGATTTCGGAATGTTAAAAAAGCCCGATACTAATGAGCCGGTATATCTAACTTTTAATATGCTACATAAGCCGGCTCTTTTAGGAATTTTAGGAGCTATAGTAGGATTTTCAGGTTTTAAAAAACATGGAATATTCCCAGAGTACATGGAAAGGTTGAAAGATTTAAAAGTTGGCATATCTCCATTGGAAACCGAAAAAAAGAAATTTCATGAGAATGGAAATTTTTCAAAAACAATAATTCAATATAATAATTCAACCGGACTTGCAAGTGATGAAGCTGGAGGGAATCTAATTGTTACAGAGCAAACATTAGTATCACCTGCTTATAGATGTTATGTTTTGTTAGATGATTCAAAAAAGGACCATAACAAACTTTTAAATAACTTATACTCTTACAAAGCAGAATTCCTGCCTTATCTTGGTAAAAATGAATTTAGTATTTGGTGGGAAGACACTAAAGAATCTCAATATAACTTATATAAACCAGATAAATCCTTTAGAATAGAATCACTTTTCGTTAAAAGTGATAGTTTAAAGAAGAATACCCAAGAAGTATGGTTTGACTTTGATATGGAAGAGCCGAAAGAAAATAACTTCATTTACTTAGAAAATCTACCGATTGGATATTTAGGCAAACCACTTTTTCAATATGATTATAAAGAGTTCGCTTTTACTAATTTTAAATTGAATAAAGATTTTATGCTTCTTAAAAAATATCCATTATATAAATTAGATAATAATGAGATTATTCAGCTCTTCTGATAGCATTATTAAAGATAGCGAGTTCTTATTTAATAATCTTAATAAAGATTATTGGGCACATATAGAGGGAAAAGAACCTACTGAGAGTTTATTGGAGCATTCTCTTTTAGTAGCGAATTATTTTGAAAAAATTATAACAGATCATGGAATAGAAGTTATAATTGATCAAATAATTCAAAAACTTATCACACAACTAAATTTCGACGATAATGAAAAAGCAGGAAATTATATAAAGGAAATTTTTACAAATAGCATTTTCTTACATGATCTTGGAAAAGTGAATTCTAATTTTCAGGTCATAAAGATGAATAATCCAGCCTTCAAAAAGGTTGATCTGAAAATTAAACATTATCATTCATTTCCCGGAGCATATATATTTGCAGTCTATCATTTAAATAAGATTTTCAATGATAAATCACTTTCTAAATATGAAAAGAACTTTTTAGCTTTTATAGTTTTTTGTTTTACGAATCCTATTATTAAGCATCATTCATCTTATATTGATTTTTATCAAAATTTTAATGATCAGAATATTATACAAGAATGCTCTAACTTCTTAGAACTTTATAATATTCAGGCTAATAAATCTATTAAGTTTAGTATTTTTTCATTTGTGGAAGAGATTAGAAATAGATTTGATGATCATTCTTCAGATGATACATTCCTTTCACTTTTTGTGCTCATCAAATTATCATATTCATTACTTACAGCAAGCGATTTTTATGCGACCAATGAATTTATGGCTAATCTCAAAGTAAATGAATTTGGTCTCCTTGGTAATGATTTGAAAAATAAAGTGAAACAAGATTTCTGGTCTTTAAAAGATTATAATGCTGATTTATCTCAAAATTTTAATTATTACTGCGAAAAATCATTTAGTGATCTGCAGATCAGGGGTAATGAAAATCTTAATATTTTAAGACAAAAATTAACAGCAGAAGTAATTTCCACTCTTCGTAAAAATCCCAAAAATTACTGGTACTATATCGAAGCACCAACAGGGGCCGGAAAAACTAATTTATCATTGGGTTGTATAGCTGAATTATTAGAAACAGATCTATCATTAAATAAAATATTTTATGTATTCCCTTTTACAACGTTAATCACACAGACATTTGAAGGAATTAAAGAAACTATTGGTCTGACTAATAATGAATTAATGCAACTTCATTCTAAAACTGGTCTTCATAATAAGAATGAGAACGATATTTCCTATGGAAAAGATAAGATGCTTTATTTGGATCACTTATTTGTGAATTATCCTTTTGTTGTTACTTCACATGTTAAGTTTTTTGAGATTATAAAAGGAAATGATAAAGAAAATAACTATCTATTTCATAGACTTTGTAACTCGATTGTAGTTATAGATGAATTACAATCTTACAACCCAAAGCATTGGGATAAAATAGTTTATTTCATTGAACATTATGCTCAATTATTTAATATACGATTCATCATTATGTCTGCTACGCTTCCTAAAATTGATGAACTGAGAAAGTCTATTAATGGTAAATTTATTTCTTTGACACCAAACAAAAATGATTATTTCAAAAATCCCAACTTTGTCAAACGTGTTGATTTTGATTTTTCCTTATTAGATGAACTTAAGCCTTATAAAAAGGATAAGGACTCTTATTTTGATCATTTGGCTAAATTTATTAAATCAAAAGCAGAAGAATATGCTTTAAATAATAAAAACAAGGTTCGGGTATTAGTAGAATTTATTACAAAAAATAGTGCTTCTTCATTTTTTAACCTTATAGAAAAGGGGGATTTATTTGAAAATTATAATATATATATCATATCGGGAGATATTCTTGAACCGAGACGGAAACAGGTAATCTATAATATAAAAAAAAATCTTGATGAAAAAGTAATATTAATATCAACCCAGGTTGTTGAAGCTGGAGTTGATATTGATATGGATATAGGTTTTAAAAATAAGGCCCTCTTGGATAGTGATGAGCAATTAGCTGGTCGTATTAATAGAAATGCATCTAAAAAAGATTGCAAGGTATTTCTGTTCGATTTAGATAGCGCTAAAACTATCTATGGAAAAGATGAAAGATATAAACAACAACAAAAAGATGAATATTTAGAAAAAAACTGGAAATCTATTTTGATCAATAAAACATTTCATGAATTATATCATAAAGTTTTTATTGAAAAATTGAAATCAGATTGGACTAATGCTAATAAATTTCCAGCTTATAAAGAAAATTTCAAGAGGCTCGATTTTAAGTCAATAAATAAGGAATTCCAGTTAATTGAAGACAATCAAAGTGAGTCTGTATTTATTCCCATTGAAATCCCTTTTGTTGATTATAATGATAAGAAGATACTTAAAGTTCTTGGAGTGTTTTCAGATGATAAAAAGGGAATTTCTGGTGAGAAGGTTTACTATAATTATATAGCTATAATAAAAAATGAGAAGCTTGATTTTTTTGAAAAAAGGATTGAATTAAAAAAAATTGCCGGATTAATGTCTATGTTTATTATCAACGTATATCCTAAAGTAATTAATCAATTAATCGGTAATTTTGATATCGAAAAAGAGAAATATGGTTTTAAATATTTATCGAATATAAATGTTTACTCTTATGAACATGGCTTTGATATGAGTAAAGTTAAAGAATCTATATTTTTATAATACCAAGTTCTCCAAGGGTTTAGAACCCTTTATCGGCTTTCTTTTTTGCCAAAAATCAACCATTTTTAAAATATCTCCATCATGTCCAACCAAAGCATCCTGTTAAAATCGAGCCAATTCTACCACACTTTGACACACGTTAACGTAATTCCCCAAACCTCCAAGGTCTTCAAAAACCTTGGAGGTTTACATACACCATTTTATAATTTAATCCCTTAACTAAACCCTACCAGGGTTTCAAACCCATGGCAGGGTTGGTCTCTACGTTTAAAAATAAATAGCCACTCCATCATGTCACAACCACGCATCCCATTGAAACCGGGTGAAACCTACCATATCTGGACACATGCCAATGGAGACGATAACATATTCCGGGAAGAGGAGAACTACGACTATTTTTTAACCAAATACAGCCATTATATCTATCCGGTGGCCGACACTTACGCCTACTGCCTGATGCCCAATCATTTCCATTTGATGGTTAGGGTGAGGGAAAGTGATAAAATTGAGAGTTTGATGATGAAGAAACGCCCAAACCTTCAAGGTTTTCGAAACCTTGAAGGTTTTATCAGCCAACAATTTAGTAATCTATTCAATGCTTATACTAAAGCTTACAATAAAAAATATAATCGTAAAGGCAGCCTTTTTATACCAAGATTCAACCGCAAACTCATTGACTCCGACCAATATTTCACCCAGCTCATCGTCTACATCCACAATAACCCCATTCATC
>DATFMK010000497.1:0-4293 GCA_035267005.1 Balneolales bacterium | reverse complement strand
TTATTTTCAACATTGGCTCCGGTACCATTCCCGACCATGAAATAGTATCCGAAAACTCCATTTGAATCGAAATTCCCTTTCACAGCAACTCCGAGATCATTCGAACCACCGATATGACGCATATCGAGTAATGTTTTTTCGACAGAACGATACCCCCAGATGTGTTCAGTAAAAGTTGCGAACGTCGGGGTACCCGTCTGTCCAATGACAATTGTACCATTGGGGATCACGTTATTTATCGCGATATCCGCATTTTTAAGGTAAAATGCACGATGTCCGTCTGTCAATACATTACCTCCGCCTTCCTGTGCCAGCTCAATCTTCGTAGATATATCAGGTGAGAATTGATAGGTATAGCCAAAATATACCCGGCGAATATCAAACGCATTCCCATCTTTTTTAGTGGATGCATATTGAGCATGACTGAATGAATTAACTTCACCTCCCATTTTGTAGTAATAATCACCAAAAAATTTGGCAAAAATTTTACCATGAGGTTTAAAATTAGTGGATGATTGTGCCTGAGCGTTATTTGTTACAGACAATAAAAATCCACCTATCATAATAATTAATAAACCAAAAACGTATTTTGGTCTTGATATAAAATTAACCACGTAACCTGCCTTTTTTTTGTTCTAATTAATAACCTACCCAAAAGAACGGCTCTTATGTTAACTCGAATTTATCTTAATGTTAATTAATTGTTAACATTTCCAACTTCTCATTAAAACCTTGCATAAAAAACAGATATCGCTGATTCCTGGAAATAGACAATTTTACTTTCTTCATGAAATTGAGATTGTCGTATAAGGTTATTCAAAAAAAAAGGAGCAGATGTTTAAATCTGCTCCTTTTACGCATGAGGTGACAGGTCTAACTAACTCTTATGTCACTCACTGTGTGTGGATGTATGGAAATAATTTTACATCATGATACAAATATGGTGTGTATCCAATCATGTGTATCTTCTTTTTCGCCATATTGTATGGCAGTTACTTCGTTATATAATCTTTGAGCATACGGACCGATTTTATCTTCATCAAGGGTGATTACCTTGCCTTCATGTTCGATACGTCCTACCGGTGATATAACAGCCGCAGTACCCGTTCCGAATGCTTCTTGCAACGTACCTTTTTCATATGCTTCAAAAACCTCATCAATGGATATCCGTCGTTCCTCGACCGGAATACCCCATTCCTTGGATATTTGAATAACCGAATCGCGGGTTACTCCACCTAAAATACTGCCTTCCAGTGGCGGGGTGATGAGTCGGTCGCCAATCTTGAAAAAGATATTCATGGTGCCGACCTCTTCAATATATTTATGCTCAATCGCATCGAGCCAAAGTACCTGGGTAAATCCTTTTTTGTGAGCTTCCTGAGCAGGTAAAATGGTTGGAGCATAATTACCGGCCGTTTTAATAAATCCGGCTCCTCCTTGTACGGAACGCACATATTTCCCTGAGGTAAGCAAACTTACAGGATTAATACCTTCCTTATAATAGGCGCCTACAGGAGAATTAATAATAAAGAAACGATACGTTTGAGACGCTTTTACAGCCAAATGCTCATCCGTAGCAAAAATAAAAGGTCGAATATAAAGTGCATTTCCTTTTTTTGTAGGTACCCAATCATGATCCATATTGATCAGCAGATCCAGAGCGTTGATAAAGGTATCTTTATCCGTCTCCGGTATGCACATTCTCCGGCATGATTTATTCAGCCTTGCATGATGTTTATCCGGACGAAAGACATTGATATTTCCGTTTTTATTACGAAATGCTTTCATTCCTTCAAATATTGCCTGACCATAATGTAATGCGGCAAGTGATGGAAGAAATTCGATTTTTTGAAAGGGGACGATTTCCGGTTGCTGCCATTTACCATCACGATATTCTATAGAGAACATATGATCGGTGAACTGACGTCCAAATCCCGGATTATCAAGATCAACATCATTAATTCTGCTTGTTTCCGTTTCCGTTATTGAAAATTGATCGGACAGCTCTTTATCAATAATTGATTCTGTTATACTATTATCCGGCATATCAGGCTTGCTCCTGTAATTCATTTTTATTTTGCTGAATGATTTTCAGTATTTGATCTCCGACTTCTTCCGTATTCAGGACTTTATCATCACTTCCGGCAGCAAGATCAGCTGTTCGAAAACCATTATCCAAAAATGCTTCGATTGCGGATTCAATTAATCCTGCCGCATCATTCATGTTAAGGGAATAACGGAATAATAAAGCCACAGATGCTATAGCGGCCAATGGATTAGCTTTATGAGTACCGGCTATATCCGGAGCCGATCCGTGAACGGGCTCATACAAACCCGGACCATTCCCTAAGCTCGCTGAGGGAAGCATTCCGATCGATCCGGTTAACATAGAAGCTTCGTCACTTAAAATATCACCAAACATATTCCCTGTAACAATGACATCAAATTGTCCCGGATTACGAACCAACTGCATGGCACAGTTATCAACGAGCAGATGATTCAACTCCACCTCAGGATATCGTTTAGCAACTTCAAGAACAACTTTTCTCCAAAGTCGAGAGGTATCCAAAACATTGGATTTGTCTACGGAACATACACGGCCGTCACGTTTCTTGGCAGCCTCAAATGCGGCAACGGCAATCCGTTCAATTTCGGATGTCCGGTAATCCATGGTGTCTACCGCATGTTCCTCCTCACCTTCCTGTTTAATATAGCGAGGTTTACCAAAATATATTCCTCCAGTCAGCTCACGGACAACCAATAAGTTAACTTTCTCAATCACTTCTTTTTTCAAAGTGGATGAATCGGTGAGCGCTTTATAGACTTTGACGGGACGAAGGTTTGTATAGAGTCCCAAAGCATTCCGAATTCCCAATAAACCGGCTTCGGGTCGTTTATCTTTGGGTTGGGTATCCCATTTTTCACCGCCGACCGCACCAAGTAGCACCGCATCCGATTTTTTAGCGGCTTCGATCAATACATCACTGATCGGTTCGCCCCAGGTATCGATCGCAGCACCGCCAAAGGGAAACTCCTCACATTCAAATTCAACATCAAATAATTTACCGGTCGCATAAAGAACCCGTAACGCTTGATTCGTAACTTCCGGACCAATTCCATCGCCGGGTAAAACGGTTATTTTTTTTGTATCAGACATTCCTCAGCTAACCTCTTTTTCTTTTTCGGGTACCATTCCCATTTTACGGGCATACTTGAATATTCCGCCGGCTGCTATAATATCTTCAACACTACCTAACGGCTTGAGCGGATAGGATTTATCCTGCGTTACATTTTTAAGAACCCGGTCTTTTTTATGGATTTCGAGTTCATCATTCGTTTTTACTTCTTTGCTAAGGTCTTCCATACTTTCAAGCGGAATCACAAATCCACCATCAACCGAATTGCGATAAAAAATTCGTGCGTATGATGGAGCCACAATCGCTTTAACACCTGCAATCTGCAATGCAGCAGGAGCGTGTTCTCGTGATGAGCCACAACCGAAATTCGGTCCTGCTACAATGATATTAAATTCTGATTCAAATGCATCATCTTTAACCAATGGAATGTTTCCTTGCGGAAGTCCCGACTCTTCAATCGGTGTTCCTGACAAGGCGTATTTCCCATAGAATTTACGTTCTTCAGGATCCTCCAAACTATAGACAAGATGTTGAGCAGGAATAATCTGATCTGTGTCTATATTTTTACCTAAAACAAACGCTTTACCCTTAATTATATCTTCTGCCATGTGTTTATAAATTCGTTTTAATCTTTCGTTATCAGATCATCATAAATTCATTTAAGAATTATGAATGGTCTATTAATTAATATATTCGCGTGGATCTGTGATTTTACCGTTTAACGACGAGGCCGCAACAGTATATGGTGATGCCAGATAAACGGATGATTTTTTAGATCCCATACGGCCGGGGAAATTTCTATTTGTTGTCGAGATACAAACTTCTTCACCATTTAAACGACCGAAAGTATCTTCAGGTCCGCCTAAACAAGCAGCACAAGAAGCATTACCGATGTTACATCCGGCTTCTTCAAAAATATTTTTCAGACTTTGACCATCAATTTTCTCAGTTGATAAGCCTTGTTTAACTTCAGTCGTCGCCGGTACGATAAAGGTATCGATCGCCACTTTACGACCTTTCAGGATTTTGGCCGCAGCTACGAAGTCGGATAATTTACCTCCGGTACAGGAACCGATATAAGCTCTTGTCAATGGCGTTCCGGCAACTTCCTCAGCCGTAGCTTTGTTATCCGGGCTGTGAGGCTTCGCTACCATCG
>DATFMK010000496.1:0-3600 GCA_035267005.1 Balneolales bacterium | reverse complement strand
TTACATCAAAGGATATGTGCCTGGCGTGAGGGAAAATGGCGGGCAGTATACACATGCGGCGTTATGGGTGGTAAAAGCTTTGGCCGAAATGGGGCGGGGAGATCGAGCCGGAACATTACTGACCATGTTAAGTCCGGTTAGTCATTCACAGTCAAAAGAAGATGTTGATAAATTTAAAGTTGAGCCTTATTCGATTCCGGCTGATATCTACGGGGTTAGTCCGTACGTAGGCCGCGGTGGCTGGACTTGGTATACGGGCTCAGCTGGCTGGATGTATCGCATAGTTCTGGAATCATTGCTTGGTTTTGAGTTGACGAATGGAAATCACCTGACTATGAATCCATGTATTCCTAAAAAATGGGAAGGATTTACGATAAGATATCACCATCTGGAAAGCCATACGGATTATTTAATCCAGGTTAAAAATCCGGATAAAGTAGAAAAAGGGATCAAACAGACAATCCTGGATGACAAAGTAGTCAAGAATAATGAAATAATTCTTCCAAATGACGGCCAATCCCATAAAATATTAGTTACAATGGGATGAGTTTTGAGAAAATAGTTGCCTGTATCCATTCATATTCGTGACACTAATTTTGAACAGCTTTTCTTTGAAAATCAGGAATTAGTTTTGTTTCCTTATCTTAAACAGGTTAACAAATTGGGATACAGGGAGGTATGCCATGATTATAAAGTCGGTGATAACAGAAAATGGTCAAAAAAGATTGATTTATTGTTAGAATATTAAAATGTAAGAGATAATATTACGCAGAGTGTCTATTATTCTTTGAAAATCAAACCTCTGATCCCCCTACAGCACGCACAAGGTTTTGAGGTTATCATATAAATAGTTAGAATCAGAATATCCCCGATATTGTTAGGAGTTTACCCATGCCACTCTCGAGAAATGTAGACAGAAAGATTCGAATTGTCATTATCGATGAAGAAGTTGTCGTCCGGCAGCTCATTTTAAAAGTAATCAGAGAAGATCCACAAATTGAAATTGTGGGGACTTTCTCAAATATCAGTAAGGTCGCTGACACCTTGTCGAATTTAGAGCCGGATGTGATATTATTGGATATAACTGGTAAAAAAGTGAATGGGATGGATACGCTTGAAAAAATTCACAGTGTCTTTCCACTTTTACCGATTATTGTCTTGAGTGAACGAACAGAATTAGGTGCGAATAAAGCACTTGATGCACTTGAAAGAGGAGCCATTGATTTTGTAACCAAGCCTGAAAAATCCAGAATCATTGTATTCGCTGATCGTCATTTTCGTAAAAGGATTCTCCCGGTTATAAAGTCTTCGGTTAAATTGCATGAAATCATGTGGGATAACTTGCATAAAAAAGTAAAATTACCTCAGAAGATTTCTGATGAGGAAATTGATATCATGACAAACCGCAGGGTTGACTTGGTTACTATTGGAGGTTGTACGGGAGGACCGAGTGCTCTGTTCTCGCTTATACCACAGTTACCGGACGATTTTCCAATTCCAATTGTCATAGCTCAGCATATGCCCAAATTTTATACGAATGTATTTGCAGAGCGACTTAACAAGTTATCCAATCTGGTAGTTCAGGAAGCCTACAATGGAGCTAAATTGGAAGCCGGTCATGTTTGGATAGCCCCGGGGGGATATCATATTGTGATCAAACGAAGAGGAATAGATAAAGTCATTGGTCTGCATAAAGGACCAAGAGAAAACACATGCCGGCCTTCGATAGATGTGCTTTTTCAATCCGCTTCTGAAGTTTATGGGGTTAATTTGTTAGGAATTCTTCTTTCGGGAAGAGGAAGAGATGGGGTAAAAGGCAGCAAGTATATTCGTTCAAGGGGCGGACAATTATTAGTTCAGGACAGTACAAGTTCCCTAATTTGGGAATTACCGGAAGCAATAGTCCGGTTAAATCTGGCTCATAAGGTTTTGCCAATCGACAAATTAGCTGATGAACTTATGAGTCTGGTTTATGCTAACAGAGAACTTACATTCGAAATTGTTAAAGATCGGAGACATAAATATATAGATATGGACAATAGAAAAAGTGAAACTATTCAATACTGATTCTGTTGCTAATTATGATGGATTAAATTATAAAATTTTAAATAAGTCTGAGAGTAACCCGGATTATTCGCCAAGAAATTTAATCGTCTCCCGAATGCTCGGGATAAAAATGCGCATGAAAGGCACTTTGGTACCTTGATTAAGCATTTTTAATTTCAACGCGGAGCACGGTAACATTTCGCAGCTCTTTTTAGTGTCTTCAAAATCGAGGATCGGGTTATTTATTATAAGTACAATAATTAACAATAGGATATGTATTTTTTTCTTGTTGGTTACGTGAATAATCCGGGTTAACATAATATGGGTCAATCAGTCACGGTAACGGGATAGGTATAGGATTTATGGGATTAAGATTACTTTCAAAGTACCAAAAATCAGTTGTTTTATATGGAATTTTTAATGTTCTACAAGGAGCTCAAAACTTTGTAATAAATTGCTATAACGTAAGTTAAAATTAAGTAATATCTGTGAATGTTAAACCTGATAGTCGTAACCTGAAATTACAGTGTCAACGCTAACAGTTCATCGCTAAAATTTTCGGGTAATGATAAAACGGATATTGGTCGCGCTTGATCCTGATTCAGATACACCAATTGCAACGAGGTATGGTATTGAGCTTGCTAAAAAATTTGGGGCATCATTATCGGGTCTTGCGGTTATAGATACCAAGCATATAGCTACTGAATCAGGTGGGGGAGGAATCGGAACAATCTATTTTTCAGAGATGCTGGAACGCCATTTGAGTAGCAAAGCCATTGAAACGGCAAGAAGATTAACCGATATATTCGAACAGGCTGTTGAAGAAGCCCATGTCGAACATGCCAATTGGGTGGAAAGTGGTGTGCCATTTGAGCGTATAATTGAAGATATGAAGTATCACGATCTTTTGATCATTGGACGCAAACCTCACTTTTTCTACAACAAACCAGAAAAGAAGACCAAAACTTTGGCACAAGTGGTCAAGAGAGGTGTCATTCCGGTACTTGTTGCCGGTGAAGAATATGTCGATATCAAAAAAGTATTGATTGCTCATGACAGAAGTGATGCTTCCGCTTCAACGATGCAACGTTTTGCTCAGTTGAATCCTTTTGGAACCGATGTCGAGATTGATGTTGTTAACGTTCGGCGCAGTGAATCTGAACACGACCGTAGTGAGTCTGAATTGCGTATTCACCTTGCGGGTACCTATTTAAGATCTCATGGATTTTCTCAAGTCCGTGAAATTTCACTTGAAGAGGGTCCCCCCGACGGAAGGTTATTAAAACATGTCAGTCAGAACGATATAGATCTGGTTGTAGCCGGAGCCCATTCCATATCAGCCATCCGACGCATAGCATTTGGTTCAACGACAAGCGCTCTTTTGGAGGATAGTCCCGTTCCGTTGTTTTTATATCATTAAAAATCTTCATTTTTAGGTTCACCTTTTATAACACACGTAATCAGGAGATCTATGTATCTGAGGGTGTTAGCCTGTGATTTAGATGGGACGCTTGCTGAAGACGGCAGTATTGCGACCGAGACCTGGGAATTGTT
>DATFMK010000495.1:0-4942 GCA_035267005.1 Balneolales bacterium | reverse complement strand
AATTGAAAAATGGTGCATTTCTGTAAGATAAGCTGACTTTTTTCAAAAGTTTCTCCCTACTTCGATCATTTAATGCATGCCCGATTTGATTGATTAATTTGTTCTGTGATACATCTTTACAAGGAATTGTAAAATAATTAGACTGATTATTTATTAATATTTTATTCCTGTTGATCCACCCTCTTTTTATGAAGTTTACATCATCGTAGAAAACAAATTTGTTGACAGCATTGATAAGCTGAAAATAACCTATATAAGGAAAGAAATATGGTTGCATTATAGCTATGGCAGGTTCCATGCGGATTAGCGTATGCTTTTAAAAATGATATCTACAATTTTTTCCATGGAATCAGATTCGAGCTGATGATATAATGGAAGGCAAACAATTCTTGATGCTATGGACTCCGCTATCGGTAATGTAAAATCTCTTGTGTAATCCAATTTTGATAATAGCGGGTAAAAGTATCTTCTTGCCTGAATCCCTTCTTCAGCCAATGCTTTAATAGTCTTCATAGTTTGGGTTTCATCATCAAAGAGTACCGGGTAATAAGAATAATTATAGACGCTATCTTGTGATATGGTAGGTTTAGATAAATTTAACTCACCTAACCATTCATCATACTGCTTACTCAATTTCTTTCTCTGGCTTAAAATCTGTCCTATATAATTCAAATTGACCAATCCCATCACAGCGTGGAATTCCGAATTTTTTCCATTGATTCCCAGTCCCGCAAAATTTTCTGGTCCGTTATGTCCAAAGTTTCTCATAAACTGAATTTTTTTATTCAGCTCCGGATCTCTGGTTATTAAAGCTCCACCTTCGATAGTATGATATAATTTGGTGGCATGAAAACTGGCCGTACTGATGTTCCCGTAACTATAAATGGATTGGCCTTTGTATTTCACTCCAAAACAATGAGCGGCATCATAGATTACTTTAAGGTTATACTGATCAGCTAAATTTTGAATCGCTTCAATGTCGCATGGATTCCCATAGACATGTGTGGCTATAATAGCTGAGGTTTTATCTGTTATGGCTTCTTCAATTTTATCGGGATCCAGATTAAAAGTATCAGGATCGATATCAACATAAACAGGTTTACAACCTTCCCAAACAATGCTACTTGTAGTGGCTACATAGGAAAAAGGAGTAGTGATGATCTCACCATTTAATTTCAGAGCTTTTATAGCTATTTGTAATGCAATAGTCCCATTTGAAACGTAACAGATATTAGGTATCCCAAGGTATTTCTTGAGATCCTCTTCCAATTCTTTAACAAATGGACCATTATTGGTCAACCAATTTAGATCCCATACATTTTTGAGTAAGGTTTCATATTCTTCTCTTGGGGGTAAAAAAGGTTTTGTAACAGGTATACTGTATCGATTTAATTCTTTGCCGGACATCAAAAAGTTTTAATCCAAATTTAAGGGATAATGAAAATGCAACTTATGAATAGTGCCTAATCTTTAATTGTTAATGAGTTGTATCAATATATCATATAATCATAACAATTAAATGTTGACTGATTTACAATTGGATATATTAAAGTACAAAGAAATCATAATATCATTAATTTCTAAAATGCTGATTTAAACCTTTATATATGAAAATCACTCAATAATGTACTATAATTGGACACAATGATATAAATGTTTCCTGAACTTCATATAATACCGGATGATAATTAAAGATACCATACTCATTAATTATAAGAATAAACGCAGGCTATGATTAATCCATTGTTTCCTATTTCATGAAGAATACAAAGTCCAAACCACGTATACTTTTTATTGGATTAGTTTCATCCAGTTTTTCAAGTGAAGATATCAGCATTCTGAATCAATATTATGAGGTCGATAGCTTTATAATGAAAAAAAGGGGGCAGAGTGGGTTATATATTTTTTTGATCAGGTGGTTTCAACAGTTTTTCTGGCTTATGAAGCATATCCAGAGGGCAAATGTTATATATGGTTGGTTTGTCGATTTTCATATGTTATTACCGGTATTGGCTGGAAAAATATTTAAAATACCTGTTATAGTTTGTATGGGTGGTTTTGACGGAATGAATATCCCGGAATTGAATCATGGATTATTTACCAGCAGGTGGAGAGCACGGGTAGCCAGGTTTATTTTTAAAAATGTATCATTATTATTGCCGGTTACGGACAAAATTATCCATTCAGAAAATAATTATACGCTTTGGCCGGATAAACGGGCTTTTGGGTTGAAAAATGAAATGCCTGATCTGAAAACACCCATTCAGGTACTCCCAACAGGATATGTGTCCGGAGTATGGTCAAATAGTTTTAAAAAAAGGAAGAAGATCGTATGCACTACGGCTTTGATTGATGTGTGGAGAAAAGTTTGGATAAAAGGGATAGATTTATTCATTGAAACTGCAAGGATTATGCCTGATGTGGAATTTAAGTTGATTGGCGTTTCGGAAAAAATGGAGGAAGAGTTAATAGCCAGGTTTAAACCGACTTCTAACGTGACTTTTCAACAACCGGTGGAAAGAGAAGAATTGAATAATCTGTATCATGTGGCATCGGTTTATGCTCAACTCTCCAGGGTGGAAGGATTGCCCAATGTAGTTTGTGAAGCTATGCTCTGCGGATGTATTCCGGTAGGCAGTTCTGTTTTTGGCATTCCGGATGCTATCAATGGGACTGGTTATCTGGTGGAACAGCCTGAGCCTGTAGCAATTAAGAAAGCGATATTATCAGCCTTAGAGGCGACAGAGGATGAAAGGTTTAAAGCCAGGGAATATATTGAGCATAATTTTTCTTTTAAAAAGAGAGAAGATAATCTTCATCGTATTATTGAATCAAATCTTTAGCACTTTATCCAATACATTCTTAACGGTTTTTGAACATACATCATCAATCAGTAAAGAGCCACCGAATGTTATGGATGAGACAGAGAATACACCACCACGTTTCCCATTGGGTTCTCGCACCACCATATCGGAGCCGCCCCATTTATTTAAACCTTTAGCGACCACATGAAAGTCTTTCGGAGCAGTAGTACTCAATTTATCTGTTTCCCAGCCTGAGGCACCTGCTCCTTTTAATCCAAATTCAACTCCGGGACGGCCGGGATCATAGCGGCTTGTTATTTTGGATGTGTTCTGATTGAGAGAAAGATATCCAAATTTGTCGTTTTCTTCGTTTAATGGAATGTCTTTAAATACCCAATGATTTCGATCCGTGATTTTGAAAGGAGCACAGGTACCATAATCGCTTTCGGTAAAACGAACACCTATCAATTGTGTTTCGTCGGCCGCTGATTCATGAAATTTCAAGCTCGTGCAATGATGAGAGCCATCTTCATAAAAAGCCACTTCACGATACAGTGTGTTTCCGGAAATATTTAAAATCCAAAGGCCATTGTTCTGATGATATTTTTTAAGTCCTTCATACATGGGAACCGACCAATATTCACAATGAGTAGAACAGATTAATCCCTTATAGTGCTTGAGCAGATCAGGATTTTGATGTAATTCAAAACCCGAGATGATATCATAGTCATATCCCTCACGTTCCAGCCAGGCCAGGACTCTCCATTCGCCGGCAGCAAGATGATTGGTAAAGGGCTGGAAAGGGGTCTTTTCTTCGAGATAACAATTCGTAAAAGGGCGTTTAATGGATAAACGTTTGAATTTCCATTCCGGTGGTGCTTTTTTTATACCCAAAACCTGCTTGATCTTCAGGATAAGCGCCGGAGGCATCTTTTCAGCAATCGTCGTTGCCAGTTTATAAAATAAATTAAGCTCTTTTATATATTCATGGGTTGTGATGTCTTCATAATTACGATACCGGCTGCGTCCGCCCCAAATATTATAGGACTGCCAATTATTGGTACTGCTCAGAACGAGTATTTTTGATTTGCCATATTCCCTCTCCGGTGTGGATACGACAAATGGAATGGCGAAAGATTCCTGATGTTCCGAATCTAAAAGAAGGCTGTATATTCCTGGTTTAGCATCTTTAGGAATCGTATAAGTGAAATTTGGTTCCCAGGAAAGCCCATGTTCTACAAAAAAGTCATCAGGAATATATTGTTGTTTCCGGGGATACGCTCCAACATCCAAAACTATTTTCTTTTGAAGGCCATGCCGGTATAATACAGCCTGAAATTTTTCCGGTGCGTGAATATGAACAGCTACTTTTTCACCAGGTTTAAACCATAACTTTTCCTGATAGCCAATAAGCCGGTTCTGTAATAATCTAACCATTTCCGGAATCTCATTAACTGTATAGGTTTTGGTGACATAACCATCCTGTTTGAAAACGATTTTATCCTGGTCATGCAAATCTGATAATTTCCACCGTCCATTGGAATCTGTCAACACATCGTTTATCAGATCTCCGTTGGAGTTATAATGACAGACGGAAACATCGCTTAATGGTGCGGCCAATTCGCTGCCTTTTACAATGCCGTTTCTAACCAAGCTCATATCCAAAATCTGTTATATGTTCAGCAAGAATTTTCTGTACTTCAGATTGAAGTTCTTTGGGTATGTCCTTTTTCCAGCGATCCTTATGAGATTTACTCAAATCTATTTGTAACAGGGATTGATCCCAGGGGATACCGTAGAAATCGGCAACTTTGTGCAATATCGATTCAGAATCCTGAACCAGTTTATCCAGAGATATTTCAAGATACACATCCGGTGGTAATTCCTTTTTCACTATCTCCCAACGATCCATGATGCCTTTATAAAATTTTGCAGCTTCAATCGGGGAAGAGGGTGCCCATGTTTGCTGCATGTACGATGCCGTAACATCCCGCGGATCACGATATATATGTACTAATTTAGCCTCCGGTAACATTTCAAGGAGATGAGGGAAATAAAGAATATTCCAGGTATTGTCATCCATAAAAAAATCTGCCTCAACTTTTTGTGTGATCCGACCTGCCACATCGCGGTAAAAT
>DATFMK010000494.1:0-3997 GCA_035267005.1 Balneolales bacterium | reverse complement strand
GTATTATCCGGTAATCCGATATCGTAACTGGATGGTGGCTTTTTAAATGGATAGTTTTTTTGTCCGTGAATCGAAAAAGTGAACACCTCGGGATCATTCTTAAAATATTCTGCTGTCCCGTTTCCCTGGTGTACATCACAGTCAATAACCATTGCGCGTTTAATCCACATCGATTTTTGAAGTATTCGAATAGCAATCGCTACATCATTAAAAACACAAAATCCTTCTCCCCAATCTGGAAAAGAGTGATGAGTGCCACCGGCAATATTACCGGAGATTCCATCCTGCAAAGCCATTAAAGCGGCATTTATGGTACCTTGTACGGCTAATCGGGAACGCCGTGCTAAAGTAAAAGACCAAGGTAAGCCCAGTTTTCGTTCTTCTTTATATTGAAGCTCTCCCATCAAGATTCCTTTAATATATCGTTGCGTGTGAACTGACATCAAATTGGATACATCCACTAAAGAAGGTTCAATTACATTTTTGGGATGAATAATTTGCCGCTCAATCAAATATCGGTGTAAACCGTCGAATTTATGCATCGGGAAAATATGATCTTCCGGTATGGAAGCATAATATCCTTCTGAATAACTAACACGCATAATAATATTTTTATCAGTACTTTAGTCTATCGATTATCTTAAACAAATAAGAGCTAGCATACGACCGCTTTTATTTTTCTCTCTTCTATAAGAATAAAATTTCTTTTCGTCGGAAATGGTACAGCCACTATCCACTTCAATATTAGATTGTTTTACGTTTAACTGCATTAATTGATCTTTCAGATATCCTTTAAGATCGACATGTGGCTTACTAAAATGTTTTCGATCGACAAATTTGTCGTCAAATTGAACGGCAACTTCTTCACCAACTTCAAATTTCTTCTGACAGATGCATGGACTCACATAGGCTTCAATTTGATCGGTTTCGGCTCCTTTTTGAATCATTTTCTGAATAGTATTTTTGACCACTCCCGACACTGCTCCCCGCCATCCCGCGTGCGCTGCTCCGACTACCCGATGAACCCGGTCAGCCAGTAATACAGCGGCACAATCAGCTACTTTAATACCTATTGCCAAACCCGGAACATTTGTGACCAATGCATCAGCATCTATATCATTTTGTGGTTCTGTAATAAAAATTACCTGATTTCCGTGAACCTGGTGTACTAATGCGACATTTTCATCATTTAAGTCCAATTCCTGATATAACAATTTCCTATTCTCGAGGATCACCGAAGCATCCTCATTTGTATTTAAACCCAGATTGAGTCCCTTTATTTGCCGGTTTTCAGATAGCACATCAGCATTTTTCTTTGTAAAAACGGCTAAAATATCTGATTCATTTTCCCATAAATCAGGAATGTGGAAATCAATCTTTTTCATACAAATGCTTAACTAACAGATTTCGTATTTGTTCAATCGGAAATGTTTTTCCAGTCCAAATTTCAAATGACCTGCTGCCTTGATAAATCAACATATCCAGACCGGTTATCCCGGTACCATTCACCGATTTTAATTGCCGGATAAATTTTGTTTCCATAGGTTTATATACAATATCATAACCCAGTTTATCCGCTAAAAATTGTACTTCGTGATCGTTTACAGGTGACTGACCGGTATTGGGCTCCATACCAACCGGGGAAGCATTTACGATGATTACAGCATCTTCGGCGTAATATGTCCAGGCATCGTAGGAAATCATGTGGATTTCAGCTTTAGACGCATAAGAGCCGATATTTTTGTCATCCGGATTTCTTGATACCATGTAAATATTTTGTAGGCCCAATTCCCCTAATCCGTAGACGATGGCCCTACTGGCCCCACCGGTGCCAAAAACAATAGCATCGCCATTGGCAAGATCATCTTCATATTCTTTAATAGGCAGACAAAAACCATACACATCCGTATTGGTACCCAATAACCGCTCATCAGAACGATAAATGGTATTCACCGCTCCTATAGCACGTGCCATTTCATCCATATCATCGATAAATTCTATAATTTCCGTTTTATATGGAATCGTAATATTGGCTCCCAAAAAATTCTTGTGATTCAGAATATGGCCGATTTTTATAATTTCATTATGAGGAACTGCAAGAGCATTATATGTCAGTTCCACCCCATGATAATTGGCCGCTGTATTATGCATTAACGGAGACAAGCTATGACCTACCGGATAGCCGAATAAAACACAAAATGGACTTTGTACAAATTCCGTTGCAAGAAACTGGTCTATTTTCACCTTTAAAAAATCACTTAAATTATTTACTTGATAACGAGTAAAAGAGATTCAAGATAATGAGGAACAGAAAATAAGTTCCTATAATCGCCTGAAAAGATATCTGGCAACTTTATCTTATCTTAAACTAAATGAGTACGATGCTCATAAACTTTTTCCTGTCTTTCAACAAAAAAAAGACATCTTTGAAAAATTGAATGTTGAGCAATGAGAAAAAAAGCGTTCCTGTGTCATTGCGAAGGAGTGAATGCGACTGATGTGGCAATCTCCTTCCGTTGTTATCGGCTTATAACTTTAGTGACGGAGGAGATTGTCCCGACCTGTTTCGGGAATCCTATAGTCACTTCGGCAAAAAGCGCCTCGTAATGACACTAAGTATGTTTTAAAACTAAAAAATTAGATTTAAAACCATTATAGAATCTAATCCTTTCAAAAAAAAAGGGGCCAAAGCCCCTTCGCATTAAACTGATTAGTATGCTATTATACCGTTATCTCATTTTTCTCAGTTTCTTTTTCTTCTGACTCATGAAATCCGTCAGCTTCAGCTAATTCTTTGAATTTTTCCAAATCACTCTTGATTTGTTCTGGTAAGTTTTCAATGAATTTAGCCAAATCTTCGCTCGGATCGCCAAAAAATGTACGATAATCTAAACTAAAATCAACACGTGTACGGGTACCATTTTCAAGCGGAGTAAACCGAATAGTACCGGTTTGATTCAAATTTCCATTTATAGTGATCCAGGCAAATCGAGTATTCCTTAAGTCATCAATAACATTCGTTGTCCATCGATAATCATCACCACCTATTTCAGTGACATATTCGAAAGATTGAGAACTGAGTTTATTTACTTCGGATATCCTTTCCATAAACAATGGAAAGTTAGAAGGGGAACTTAATAGTTCATATACTTTGGCTAGAGGCAAGTTTACTTCGATTCTTTCGTGCGCCATAATCGATTTTGATCTACTTCGTGAAGTTGAAAGGTTCGGTTTCTCTGCCGAAAGAGGGTCACTTCTTTCGGCTTGTTAATTCTGTGGAATAACTTATCCACAATAAAATTAATTTAAGAAATTTTAGGGCCAACAGCAATTAAACTGTTAATTTTTTTTAATTCCCTAATCTTACCACATTGAATATAATTCAATACTAAAAATCAATTTAAATTAAAAAAAATAGGGTATCTTAGCATTTTTACAGGCTTTTATTAATATAATAGCCCTTCCACAACATTGCTTATTAGTTTGGTATTAACCGTCTTAAAACGAATCTGTTCTTATCCGGATATGGAAATTTTTTTTTCGACTTTATTCCAGATCAGCTTATGTAGTTCCTCTTTTCCCCGCGTAGCATTCAGAACGATGAACCGCTTTTCTTTATAGGCCAAAGATTCAAATCCATCGATAACATCACCAAAAAAAGATTCTCCCGATTGTTCCATTCGGTCTTTATCCTGATGATTTGTTCGCTCCTGGGCCTCTTCAAAACTGATTCTAATATAAAACGTCAGATCCGGAACCACTTTGTGAGAAGCGATGGAATTGAGCCTGTTAATCTCACTAATTTCCAATGATTTACGTCCATATCCCTGATAAGCAACTGTAGAATCATAGAAACGATCAAGAAGTACAATATGTCCTTTTTCCAATTCAGGAATCACTTTTTGGGCAATTAATTCTGATCGAGCTGCAGAAAATAATAGCAACTCCGTAACAGGGTGCATCTCAATTTCCGGGTTTAAAAGTAATGATCGAATAT
>DATFMK010000493.1:0-3709 GCA_035267005.1 Balneolales bacterium | reverse complement strand
CGAAGCGATCTCACGAGCGTTAGCGAGTAAACCATAACTCCCTGTTCGGTGGAGGCTGTGCCTCCGCCGGTTTATCATACCAACTATTTTTATTATATGCATTTATTTCAATACCATAGCATTTTTTATCCCTTACTTTTTTCTTGGTACTACCATGATTTTAATGGATAAAAATATTGCATAGTGCATGATAAATAGTGATTATATTTGTTCAACGTCATATATATTTAATCTGTAAAACGGAATAATATTTACGTAATAATTAAAAAAAGAGTCTTAAATATTTGTATTTAAGACTTTTTTTATATTATTTTGTTATTACGTAAATACGTAATTATTAAGTTATGAAATCACCTCATCCAGATTGGGCATTGGCCCATAAAAAGCCTGGCTCAGAACTCAGGAAGATCAATGGCAGGTTCTATCTTTATGAAGTCACCAGCAAATGGGACGCCGATAAAAAAAGATCGAAAAAGATAACAGGAAAAATCCTTGGTAAAATTACCAAGGATGAAGGGTTTGTCGAATCGGAAAAAAGGGAGCTTAGGCGAAAGGCTTGCAAAGCTGTTTCCATAGGCCCAATGCAGGTAAAAGAATACGGAGCATACCATTTAATCCATGAATGTTTTATGGAAGATATAGACCTGTTAAAAAAACAGTTCCCTGAAATATGGCAAGAGATAGTTGTCTTAAGCTTCATAAGACTGTTGCATAATGCGCCAATAAAAAATATGGCACATTTTTTCGGGGCTAGTTATTTATCTGAATCCTACCCGTTGGTAAATATGGGAGAAAAACGTGTACCTGCCCTCTACCGGAAGATTGGAACAGAAAGGGAAGCCTGTGTAGGTTACATGAAAAACTATATTAGAGACCATGACCACATCTTATTTGATGGTACCCACTTTGTTTCCCATTCCAAAAAAATAGACAGTGCCAAAATTGGCTACAATTCAAAGCGGGACTTTGACCCACAACTAAATATTTTGTTTTTGTTTTCAAGCCAATTGAAAGCTCCTGTGTTTTACCGTTTGATACCAGGCAACATAAGGGACGTGAAAGCATTTAAGCTTACCCTGGAAGAAGCCTGCATATCTAAAGCTGTGGTTATAGCAGACAAGGGTTTTTATTCTAATGACAACCTTGAAACCATGGATGCCTTATCCTTGAAATACATTGTTCCTTTGAGGCGAAGCAACAGTGCCATAGATTACTCCATAGTACAAAAGCCGAATAACGATGGTTTTGAGGGGTATTTTGAGTATCAAAAACGTTTTGTTTGGTATCACCGTGTTAATAATCATTAGAAGTATACCACTAATATTCATTAAAAGTATACCATTTACTTTCCCTCTCTGTTTCCTTTAGGAGCGTAGCGGATAAAGGAAACA
This sequence comes from Balneolales bacterium, assembly GCA_035267005.1. Lineage (GTDB taxonomy): Bacteria > Bacteroidota > Rhodothermia > Balneolales > DATFMH01 > DATFMH01. The sequence goes on along the minus strand of DATFMK010000493.1, from coordinate 2,318 downwards.
GAGAGGGAAAAGCTCAAAATTATTTAACTATGCCCTATTTTAAATTTAAAAAGGGCAAAAAATGTACAAATTAGAAATGTGGTATACAGTAAAAACATTACTTGACCGGGGCAAAAGCTTAAGAAGCATTTCCCGGGAGCTGGGAATCAGCAGGAAAACAGTTACTAAAATCAGGGATGAAATATCCAAAGGTATTATTAAACCACCTGAGATAAACAAAGTTGGTATCCTTGATGATTATTACGATTACATTTGGGAACTTTGTGAAAAACAATTAACCAGTGTTTTAATCCAACGTAAACTTGAGCAGGAAAAAAGGCTGCAAGTATCTTACGCAACAGTGTTAAGATTTGTAAATTCAATTAAACAATCTGAAGTTTATGTTCCGGTCGAAGTTCCGCCAGGCGAAGAAGCCCAAGTTGATTTTGGGTACTTGGGGCAATTTATTAAAGACGGTAAAAAAATCAAACTTTGGGTTTTTTCAATGCAATTATCTTATAGCAGGTATGCATATTATGAGATCACCACTAACCAAACAACGGCCACATTTATCCGTTCCCATATTAATGCTTTCGAGTTTTTTGGAGGGGTTCCCAAAACGGTTAAAATAGATAATTTAAAAGCAGCCGTTTTAGAAGCAAATTTTTATGAGCCGATTTTTCAACAACAATACAGTGAGTTTTTGTCCTATTATAATAGCGCACCAATAACAGCTCGTGTAAGGCGTGGGCAGGATAAAGGCAAAGTAGAATCCGGGATAAAATATGTTAAAAATAATTATCTCAAAGGATTGGGGCACAGGGATTATTATAAAGCCATTTCAGAGTTAAAAACATGGAATACCAATATTTGCAATACCCGTGTGCATGGGACAACACGCAAAGTACCATTAGAGGTTTATAAAAACAAAGAAAAAAATGAACTTTCCAAATTACCCCAAACCAGGTATGAAATATTTAAAATTGAAAAAAGAAAAGTAAAACCTAATGCCCACTTTTCTTATCAATTAAATTATTATTCGGTACCCCATATTTATGCCAATAAAGAAATTGTAGTAAAAAGCAATGACAATATTTTACGGGTTTATAGCGGCATTGAACAAATTGCTTTTCACCCTGTCGAGAAAAAACAAACAGGTACTTATATAACAATAGAAAGCCATAAGCCCCCGGAAAAACAAAAAAAGACAGAGAAATACTATTATCACAAAGCCCTTGAAACAGGATCTTATGTTGTTGACTTTCTTGAAGCCCTAAAACAATATAAACCTTATGCCTGGCAAAGAATGATTATGGGAGTTGTAAACCTGGCTGGCCAATACGACACGCACACAATAAATATGGCTTGTAAAAGGGCTTTAATGTATAAAGCTGTCAGCTATCAAAGTATTAAAAATATTTGCAGTAAAGGCTTATATGAAAACCCATCTGAGATTTTAACCATACAATCACCAAGTGGTTTTAATCATGATTTAAGCATTTATGATAAATTAAAAAACTAAAACATAAACAAATATATGGAAGCATTAAAATCAAAATTAAGAGACCTTAAATTAGCAGGTGTTGTTAAATCAATAGAAACAAGAAATAAATATGCACTTGAAAACAATATTTCATATTTAGAATTTATTGAAAGCCTGATTGAAGATGAATATGCCAATCGCCTGTCAAACTCTTATCATAAACGTTTTAGCAGGTCAAAATTAAATTCTGAAAAAAGCATGGATGAATATGATTTTAAATATCAACCGGAACTGGACAAGAAACTTATAAACGAATTGGCTTCATGCCGGTTTATTAACCAAAATAAAAACATTGTATTAATGGGAAAACCTGGTGTAGGCAAAACCCATATCGCAAATGCCATCGGGTTAGAAGCTGTGAAACAAGGTTATAAGGTCGTGTTTATACATGTTAACGAGCTTATTGAAAAACTTTCTGCCTCAAGGGCCGATGGTACGTTTAACACTACTTTAAATCAATTTTTAAATACAGATATTCTTATTTTGGATGAAATAGGTTTTAAAAAATTACCCTCAATAGGACTTGATGATTTTTTCGAAATAATTAGAAAACGATACGAAAAGGGGTCAATAATTATTACTACAAACCGAAATTTTGAAGATTGGGGCAATGTCTTTGGTGATAATGTTTTAGCCTCTGCTATTATTGACAGGATTGTACATCATGCTTATATAATTAAAATAAACGGTGAAAGTTTTAGAATTAAAGATTATGCTAAAAATCAATAAAAAAATTTATATGTTTGTGGTATACTTTTTATGAACATTTCTGGTATACTTTCCTATATATTTAACA
>DATFMK010000492.1:0-13732 GCA_035267005.1 Balneolales bacterium | reverse complement strand
TACGGAGTCCTCCGTAATACAAGGCATCTACAATCAGGCGTGAGGCATTGCCGTGATCGGGATGGCGGTCATCAGGAGCACTTATAAAACAAATGTCAGGGCGATATTTACGTACAGCTGTGATAATCGCTTCGCGATGTTCCGGGGTATTTTCTAATCCGCAATCAGGCAATTTTAGATTTTCCCTGATTTGTAAACCGATAATTTTGGCAGCATTTTGCGATTCCTGCATACGGAGTTCAGGGGTACCTCTGGTTCCCATTTCTCCCTGAGTTAAATCTACCACCCCCACTTTATATCCTTTTTTAACTAAAGAAGCGAGTGTACCTGAACAGCAAAGTTCGGTATCATCGGGATGAGCAGCGAGGGCCAAAATGTCTAATTTCATGAAACGTGAGTATTATTTTTATTTACAATTTCTTAGATGACTATGCTAAACCGTTTTTTCGATCAATATCCCCATTTTTACGACTTCGAAATCCTCGAATCCCGAATACTTTCGGGATACTGCGGTTTCGAATTCGCTCAGGATTTGATATTGAACAATATTCATGGTCCTGCAAAGCCATTTCTTAGTGGTCAAAGGTAATACAAAATCTCGTTTATATCCTGATAGTTCCTTACATTTATAAAAATGCCAAGTCTTTTTTTTGAAAAATTTCCAAAAGAGCGCAACGAAGTAGAAAAAAATCCGTAAACAAAAAATTAAAAGTCAGAGAACGTTTTCGTCGAATAAAAAACAGATGGTCGAATATTTTAGAAGTATATACGAAGGCATCAAGATTGCCTTACAATCGATTTGGAGTAATAAGTTAAGAGCAGCACTGACAACCTTTGGTATTGTAATTGGTATTCTTTCGGTAACTACAATGGCAACCGTAATTGATGGGCTGAATCGGGGTTTTGAATCCAGTCTGGATATGTTGGGCAAGGATGTGGTGTATGTTCAAAAATGGCCGTGGTCTTTTGGTCCGCATTATAAGTGGTGGGAATATATTAATCGGCCGGAAATGAAACTCGATTATGTAAAAAAAATCCAAGATTTAAGCCGTTATGCCACAGCAGTTTCTGCTTCGGATGGAACAAGGGAGAATGTCTATCGAAAAGATAAAACGGTTAATAATGTAAATATTGATGGTACTACAGTCAGTTATACCAAAACTTCAAATATCAATATTAACAGTGGGCGTTTTTTTACTAATGAAGAAAATCGAAGCGGGCGTATGGTTTGCATTGTGGGTTCAGCGATCGCAGAAAATCTATTTCAGTTCGGTCATCCACTCGGCAAAGAAATAAAATTTGGTGGACAGAAGTATAAAATTATTGGTGTCCTGGCTAAACAGGGTAAATTTCTGGGATTAATGAGTATGGATGATCGTATTATTATACCTATAAACACCTATAAGAAGTTTTACGGTATTCGGCATGGATTGCAAATTCAAGTGAAATATCCCAATAAACCAGCATTGGCGGCGGGACAATATGAGCTGGAAGGGATTATGAGGCGTATTCGAAAACAGGATCCGGCTGAAAAAGATAATTTCGCCGTTAATAAGCTGGACATGTTCAGGCAGCAATACGATTCTATGACCAAAGCTATTTATCTTGTCGGCTTCTTCCTGACCGCTCTGGCACTTTTTGTGGGCGGAATCGGGGTGATGAACATTATGTTCGTTTCTGTGAAAGAACGTACGAGAGAGATCGGCATACGGAAAGCGGTGGGGGCTAAATATTACCAAATACTTATTCAGTTTTTAATAGAGGCCATTGTCGTCTGTAGTATAGGAGGAGCTATTGGGATTCTTTTCTCAATGGCTGCTTCGGCGGTGATCAACCAATATTTTGTCGCCTATCTTGATTGGAAAACAGTGATATGGGCATTTCTGATATGTGCCATGACGGGTATTGCTTTTGGATTTTTACCGGCCTATAAAGCAGCCAAATCCGATCCAATAAGTTCTTTGCGCTACGAATAAAATCATTTCAGTTATTTAAGTATTATGAATATTATCGAAGTTTTTAAAATGGCTTTTAATTCTCTTAAAGAGAATAAATTGCGTTCTTTTCTAACGATGATAGCGATCGTCGTTGGCGTGTTCGCGATTATTGGTGCCTCAACCGCTGTTATGGTCATTAAAACGTATTTCGACAATACGCTGAATATTATGGGGGGGAATGTGGTTTATGTTTCTACCTATCCGGGCGTCAGAATGGGAAATGGGGATAAATATCGAAATCGAAAACATATTACCTTTCGAACATATGAGGATTTACAAAAACGTTTGAGAATATCCCGAGCCATCAGTCCCGTTGAACATTTTACTTCTACAAAAGTTGAATTTGGAAAGAAAGCCACCGAACCGAATGTTCAAATCATGGGGAGCAATGAGTTTTACCTTTCAAATAATGCTTATAGCCTGGAAAATGGTCGCAATATTTCTGAAAATGATGTTCATCATGTGAAGCCGGTGTGTTTAATCGGACATGATGTTCGTACCGATTTGTTTCCCAATCAATATGCAGTCGGTAAATTTATCCGGATAGACGGACAAAAATACAGGGTGATTGGTACGGTTAAAGCAAAAGGATCGACATTCGGGGAATCGCAGGATAATTTTGTGCTTATTCCGTATACGAAAGCCTTAGCAGTTTATGGGGGGTATAATCGAAATATTAATATTCAGGTAAAGGCACCGAGTATGACCTTGATACCGGCAACGATTGATGAGCTTACCGGTGTTATGCGAACAATCCGAAAGGTTCCGCCGGGTAAGGAAAATGATTTTGAAATTGAGACGAATAATTCTCTAAAAAGTGCTTTTAACAAATTTACGGGCTATTTGTATTTATTTGGAATTGTGGTTGGTGGCATTTCATTGTTGGGAGCCGGTATTGGGGTGATGAACATCATGCTGGTTTCTGTGACCGAGCGGACCAAAGAAATCGGAATTCGTAAATCGGTAGGGGCAAAGAAAAAAGCCATCATTTCGCAATTTTTATTGGAAGCCATATTTATATGTCAGCTTGGCGGTATCTTTGGACTTGGCTTGGGGATCATCGGAGGCAATGTGTTAGCGGTTTATATGAAATCGAGTGTTGTATTTCCCTGGCTGGCAAGCATAATGGGTATTATTGGCTTAACGCTGATCGGGGTACTTTTTGGTGTATTTCCGGCTTATAAAGCTTCCAAGCTCGATCCGGTGGAAAGTCTGCGCTACGAATGATATCAGTGATCAATTAACAGTTTTTGATTTTGAATACGGATTCATTTAATTCAGATTTTTTTGAATCGTTAATTCCATTAAAAAATCAATAGTATGATCATAGTACTTCCATATCTCTCAGGAATTTATTAGTCTGTCTTATAGAGATTTGTGTAATCACGACTAAAAATTTTTAGGCTAATAAAAATATGGATGAATTACTTAGGCAACTCAACATGAAGATAGAAGAGTTGACACGTAAAGGTGAATTAATGCTTCAGGATGAAGAAATTCAGGAACGTATCGATGATGTGAAGAAACGGGCAAAGGAACTGATTTCGGAACATCCTGTAGGAAGCATGGTTACCGGACTATTGATTGGTTATCTCCTGGCTAAGTTGCTAACTAACGATCGTGACGAGTGATGAAAGACGACGGAAAAGAGAAAAAGCAGAATGCTATTCGCAAGATACCGGATGAATTGAGACTTTATATCGAGAAAAGATTGGAATTGCTTGTCTTAGATGTTGGAGAGGAATTTTCTAAGTTTGCAGCCCGGTCGTTTTATAAGATCGTTGGTATTGTAACCCTTTCTGTTGCTTTAATATTAGCCCTATTTTCTTTATCTCTTTATCTGGGAGATTTGCTTCATAATCAAAGCCTTGGTTTTTTACTGACTTCCATCCCTATATTTATTATTGGATTGATGTTTTTTATGCTTCGGCCACGTAAGATGGTTCATAAATTTAGCGATCAGATTTTTGGAATGGTATTAAAGTCATATGAGGATATGACCCAAAAAGATAAACCCCAAGAGTTGCAATCAAAGAATTAAGCAGTTATCGTATCCATTGGAGAATAGAACATATAAATGATTTAGAATTGATTTGAAGATGGCTGAAAAGAAGAGCCCCCAAAAAAAGAATATTTCTGAAATGGAGAAAAGGCGTGCCGCCATAAAGGAAGAACTCGAGAAAATCGAGGCTGAACTCGAAGATTCTTTGGATGATATTAAAGAAGATGTGACTTCACGGCTGGAACCTAAATATTGGATTAATAAGTATCCCTTTGAATCTTTGGGTGTTTCCGTTTTATTAGGATTTATACTTGGTAATATGGGGCCCGGTAAAAGGAAAAGCAGAGAGAGTGAACATCTGATTAAAGACAGTTTACTTTGGTCGGAGCTTAAAAGAGCAATAACCCGGAAAGCCGTTCAAAGAATTATGGATATGATCGATTCAAGATTAGACGAGGATTGACCATATTCCCGATTCTTCTAAAATAACTATTCTCTGACACTTACATGTCTTCAGTGTTTTATGTAATGGGTAGTATACAAAGTTAAGTACGAAAATTCCCTACATCATTTTTATCCCGTTATAAATATTTTTCAATTTTGTACATAAATAAGTGCGATATTTGAAACCTTTAGTTCAGCTTTTCGTTAAACTATTATCAACTAACAACAACATCTATAGAATAATTAATGAGAGTTCACCATGTATAAAGCATTTATTGCCTGTGCATTAGCTTTATGTTTCACCTTCTCAGCTCAAGCTCAGGCCCAGAATTCCTCACAAACAGGGCGTACAATAACCTTACAAAATGCCATTAATATTGCATTAAAAAATAACTATCAAATAAAGATCGCAGAGAATAATGTCTCGCAGGCTTCTGCCGGTTATTTGAATGCGAAAGCAAATTTTTTGCCGGATGTTAATGCCAGCATGCGGGGGGGCCAACAGATGGGACAACAGTTTAACAACGTTACCATTAGTTTCGAAAATCAAACAGTTAAAAGTGCAAGTGGTAGTATATCTGCAGGAATTACCCTTTTCTCGGGCTGGCAGAATATCTACGATTTACATCGTGCCGATCAAAACAAATTATCACAAAAAGAACAGGAAGTACGAACGAAAGAGAATGTGATTTTTGGTACGGCTTCCGCATATTTACAAGTGCTGCTGGATCAGCAATTACTGGAAATTGCAAAGGAAAATCTGGCTTCCTCCCAAAAGCAATTAGATCAGATCAAAGCTCAGGTAGAAGTAGGCGCGAAACCGGTGGCTGACCAATATAATCAGGAAGCGACAGTGGCTAATAATGAACTTACCTTAACTCAGAATCAAAACACGCTGAGTAATGATAAGCAGAAATTAGTCAATCAACTCCAGATTGATCCTATGAAATCGTATCATTTCGTTTCTCCAAAATTAGATACCACAGACATAGCCGTTAATAAATATAATATTAATAAGCTAGTACGTGAAGCTTTAGAAAATCGGAGCGATATAAAAAGTCAGAAGTATGCGATCCAGGCAGCTTATAATAGTTTAAAAATGAGCGAAAGTTCATTATTTCCTACAATCACGTTTAATGCATCTCTTTCCGGTTCTTATAATGATAAATTTATTAATCCGACTAGTCGTGGTACGGCCAATCCGGAAGTAATGCCGTTCGGTCGTCAGTTTTTCAATAAGAACGTAAATAAGTATTTCGGATTTAATATCTCGATTCCACTTTTTAACCGGTATAATTCCCGATATAATATTGAATCGAGTAAAATTCAATATAAGAACGCCAAATTGAACCTGGAAAATACAAGGTTACAAACTATTCAGGATATTCGTCAGGCCTACAACGATTATTACAACTACGAACAGCAACTGAAAAGCACCAATAAAGCACTTCAAGCTGCAAAAAGAGCATATGAGACACAACAAGAGAGATATAAAGTTGGAGCCGGAACATTAATTGAATTAACACAAGCCAATGCACAATATGTGCAGGCTTCCTCGCAGCATGTTCAGGCTTTATACCGGTTAATATTCCAGGAACAGCTTATCAATTATTATACTGGTCAGCTAAGTCCGAATATGAAGTTTAAAGCGTTAAAATTCTAATTTCCTTTATTTGTAATTTGAATCATTATGTCAAAGAAGAAGTCTTCTACCCGAAAACTAATCATCATATTTTCGGCCGTGGTCCTGGTACTCATTATTTTTGTGATAGTGGGTAAAAAGGCCGGCTGGATAGGGAGTCATGAAAAAATATATGAGGTAGAAACAGCCAAAGCTAAATTAAAAACAATTACGCAGGTCGTCTCCGCTTCGGGTAAAATACAACCGGAAGTTGAGGTGAAAATGAGCCCTGACGTATCTGGTGAGATCGTGGATCTCCCGATCAAAGAGGGGGAGCATGTAACCAAAGGACAACTTTTGCTACGGATCAAACCTGATATCTATCAAGCCAGCATTGATCAGTTGAGAGCTAATTTACTGGAGCAAAAAGCCCGCTTACAGCAGAATAAAGCTCAAATGTTGAAGGCAAAAGTTGATTATATGCAGCAGAAGCAGCTGTATCAGAAAGGGGCCGTCTCGAAGATGGATTATGTTACGGCCCAGTCTTCTTATCAGTCGGCTGAAGCGAATTATAAGGCAAGTCAGTACCAGGTTCAGAATGCGGAAGCACAGCTTCATAAAGCCAAAGAACAGCTTCAGCAAACGATCATAACATCTCCAATGGATGGTACGATCAGTAAACTTGAAGTTGAAAAAGGTGAGCGTGTTGTTGGTAGTATCCAAATGGCGGGTACGGAGTTGATGCGCATTGCCCATATGAACCAGATGGAAGTCGATGTAAAAGTAAATGAAAATGACATCGTTAACGTAGCCAGTCACGATACGGCGCTTATTCATGTTGACGCATATCCCAATAAAACATTTAAGGGAATTGTCACACAAATCGCCAATTCGGCCACGGTAACCGGTCAGGGAACTACCGAACAGGTGACAGATTACGAAGTTAAGATCAGAGTTTTGAGTCCACACAATCTTGATTATGCGGATTCAGGAAAAATGGTTAAGCAAACAAGTGATCAGGAACTCAATAAAAAACAACAAGCACCGGACTTGAAACCAGGTATGTCGGCTACCGTAGATATTCAGACAAAAACCGTACATAATGTCGTTTCGGTGCCTATTCAGGCAGTTACTGTTCGTGACTTCAATAAGCTTAAGAATAAAAACAAAAAGGCAGAGGAGAACGCAAAAAAAGGTGGAGCCAATGAAGCTCTTGCCTCTGACAAAGCATCGACCTCCGATACGACAGCCAAACAAGATACAAGTTCAGGCGATTTAATGGTTCCAAGAGAAGATTTACGTAAAGTGGTCTTCAAAGTAGTAGATGGCAAAGCGAAGATGGTGCAGGTTAAAACCGGAATAAGTGATGAGTCGCATATGCAGATTCTATCCGGTGTTAAACCAGGTGATCAAATTATTGTAGGAAGTTATCGTATACTTTCTAAGGAACTTTCTCCCGGAGATCACGTAAAAGTAAATAACAAGAAATATGAAACGTTAGCCAACGATAATTCTTAACGGGTAATGAAATATGGATAACAAAGCAGTTATAAAGATCAGTGATCTGCGGAAAATTTACCGGATGGGTTCCCAGGAAGTTCATGCATTGAGTGGAGTGACTCTAACGATATCTGAAAATGAATACGTCGCGGTAATGGGACCTTCAGGTTCCGGTAAATCGACGCTCATGAACATGATCGGTTGTCTCGATACACCGAGCTCTGGAGAATACATATTGAATGATAAACGGGTCAGTGAATTGTCGGATGACGACTTAGCCGAAGTTCGGAATCAGGAAATTGGTTTTGTTTTCCAAACATTTAACCTGTTACCAAGAGCCAATATTCTTGCGAATGTAGAATTACCATTGATTTATGCGGGCATGAAAGCTTCTGAACGTAAAGAAAAAGCCCGTACAGCTTTAGAAAAAGTCGGACTTGGAGACCGGTTGAGTCATAAACCCAATGAATTATCCGGTGGTCAGCGTCAAAGGGTGGCGGTAGCCAGAGCATTGGTAAATGCCCCTTCAATACTTTTAGCAGACGAACCGACTGGTAATCTTGATACGAAAACCGGTGAAGAGATCATGCGGCTATTCGAAGAATTATATGATCTTGGTAACACCATCATTTTAGTAACGCATGAGGAATATATTGCAGATCATTCGCGTAGAATCATCAGATTAAGAGACGGTTTACTTGAAAGTGATGAAAACGTGGAAAATCCTGTTTTGGCTGCGGCAATTGCCTGAGCTGAAGGGATCGTCCTGTTAAATATTCCACACATTAAAAATGCGGATCCCGAAAAGGATTCGCATTTTTGGCTTTGATATCTTGAGTAAAAAATGAGAATATTCCATATGATATTCCGGTTACCAAATGATAAAAATTTGAGTAAACGAATAATCTGACAGGTATCTAAAAAAAACGAACGTTTGGATTATCTATTGATGTTTCTAAATTTAACGTGAATTCGATATAATTATTGACTTATTTTGTTTCATATCCCTGTTTGGAAGAACTCTCACCTAAAAAGCAGGTTCGGGATGACGCTTTTGAGTGATGTTTTTTAAACATCAACATCAACTTCTCCCATACGCGTCTTTTCGACCGTAGGGAGATATCTTTAAAGTAAAATATTCATTCCAGGACGCTGATTTAAGAAAATTTTATTTCGAACTCACATTATATTTATTTTTCGAAATCTTAAGTTTATAAATTGAAAAAAAGTGCAATAATCTTCTGCCGTTTCAGTATTTATATCGACTAATACTTACATTTACGATTTAGAAATTAGTTTTGAAAAGGAATTCGTAGATCTCAAAACTTTAATCGTAATTAATGTATATTAGAGGCGAAATTTAGTCACCAAAGTATATCCGAAAAATCTTTTGAATACACAACGATCCGATTATCAACCAAATACTAATTTTTCTTTTTTCCCGCCGGCAATAAAGCATTTGTTGATTATAAATGTTTTAGTGTTTGTTGCCTTGAATACCCCGGTTATAAGTGTCTTTATCTTTAATTATGGTGCTTTATGGCCAATAGAATCCGGGCATTTTTATATATGGCAGCTGGTAACGTACATGTTTCTGCATGGCGGACTGGCACATATTTTCTTTAATTTATTTGCTTTGTGGCTATTTGGACAGGGTATTGAGAATCTCTGGGGAACCGAACGTTTTGTGAAATTTTATTTCATTTGTGGAGTCGGCGCCGGTTTAATTCAATTAGCTGTCAGCTTATTTGTTGCCGGACAAAATGCACCGGTTATCGGAGCCTCTGGTGCCATATTTGGAATACTTTTAGCGTTTGGAATGATGTTTCCCGATCAGTATATCTATCTGATTATCCCACCTATTCCAATGAAAGCTAAATATTTTGTTATTATTTATGGCGCTATTGAGTTGTTCAGCGGTGTAACGGATACATCTCCTGGTATCGCTCATTTCGCCCATCTTGGTGGAATGTTGTTTGGATATATCATGATAAAATATTGGAGATATAAAGGTGAATTATATTAGATGGGCGTTTGTCCGTTATTCCCGGATTAGTTGCAAAACCAGGTTGTCCAAAGATTGGAAAATTCCAAGTTGTGTGTTAAAAAACCATGTGCCAACAATTTCGCACTTTAAAAAGAGAGATTTGCGGGCAAAAAAAAATCGAAAAGTCTTTTTCAATATTACAAATTCATTATACTTTTAATATATAGGTATAATTTTGTCAGTTTAAACTGATATAATGATATAAGAATGTTAATTTATATTAAGTTATGGATTCGTTTTATAATCCTCCCTTAGCTTGTAAAATAGTATTTTGTAATTATGTATAATGAATCTTTTGGAAGTGCCTTTAAGCGTATTTATAACAGCTGGCCGGTTGCTTTACGTACCATAATTACAATTAATGTAGTTGTTTTTTTAGTTCAGGTATTAAGTGGGCGAGCTTTCGATAATACGTATATTGTTCCGTATTTAGGCTTCGTGACAAGCTGGAAAACGGCTTTGTTTCAGCCGTGGCGGATCGTTACGTATATGTTTCTGCATGCAACAATCTGGCATATTCTTTTCAATATGCTCTGGCTCTGGTGGATGGGACGAGCGGTGGAAGAAACGCTTGGTTCCCGGCTATTCATCGTTATTTATTTTGGCTCCGGTATAGGTGGCGCTTTAATTGATGTCTTAGTTAGTCCGTTTATTGGAACTTCTCTTGTGATAGGTGCTTCCGGAGCCGTTTTTGGAATTTTGGTAGCCTTTGCGGTACTTTATCCACGGATGCCTATACAGCTTATTCTCCTGCCACCTATTGAAGCCCGTTATGTTGTAGCCGGACTTATCGCCATTGAGGTCTTGTTTTTAGGTTCATCCGACCATGTAGCAAGAGTTGTTCATCTCGGTGGAGCTTTAGCCGGTTATCTGATTGTTAAATCCTATTATAAAGGTTACGACTATAATCGTTTGTTCTATGCCTTCGACGGACTCTGGCAGCGTATGAAAGGTCCAAAGGTTTCCCATTCTGCAAAAAATAAACATATGAAATCCGTTTCTAATGCTGATGTCGTGGATGAAAAAGACCAAAGCGAATTGGATCGGATACTGGAAAAAATATCCAAAACAGGTTATGAGGGATTAACTGATGAAGAGAAAAGGATACTATTTGAACTTAGTAAACGTAATTAAGTGTTACGGTTATAGAATCAAAACGAATTCATTTCACCAGAATTGATCATCTATTGATTTAGTGCTAAAGAAACTTTTTATGAATATTCAGAGAAGGAAATCTCTACAGGTTAAAGTTGGAAATGTGTTAGTGGGCGGCGATGCGCCTATCGTTGTGCAATCCATGACAAACACCGATACGGCTGATGTTGACGATACAGTGCAGCAAATTATAGAACTCCATGATGCCGGTTCCGAGCTGGTTCGTATCACCGTAAATAATAAAGAAGCCGCACAAGCAGTACCGTTTATTATTGATAAACTGGACAAAAAAAATGTCGATGTTCCGGTTATTGGTGATTTTCACTATAACGGACATACCTTGTTGACCCGTTATCCGGAATGTGCCAAGACATTGGCCAAATATCGAATTAATCCCGGAAATACGGGGGTTAAGTCCAGGGATAAGAATTTCTGTACGATAGTCGAACAAGCCATAAAATGGGATAAACCGGTCAGAATTGGTGTAAACTGGGGTTCACTCGATCAGCAATTATTAGCTGAAAAGATGGATGAGAATAATAATCTATCTGAGCCAAGATCTTCAAAAGCCGTGATGATCGATACGATGGTGGAAAGTGCGATGCGATCTACTCGTTTAGCTGAAGAAGTTGGGTTGTCATCTAACAAAATCATCGTTAGCTGTAAAATATCAGGAGTTCAGGATTTGATCACGGTTTATAGAAAATTAGCCACAGAATGCGAATATCCACTGCATTTGGGTCTGACTGAAGCCGGTATGGGGACAAAAGGAGTTGTCGCGACAACGGCAGCCCTTTCCGTTTTATTACAGGAAGGAATCGGTGACACCATCCGGGCTTCTCTTACACCAAAACCGAGTGGGGATCGAGCGGAAGAAGTTCGTGTATCTCAACAGATTTTACAATCTCTGGGCATTCGCAATTTTATACCTCAGGTAACCGCCTGTCCGGGATGCGGACGAACAAAATCTACTTATTTTCAACAATTAGCGGATGAAATTCAGAATTATATTGTCGATATGATGCCTGTATGGCGGCAAGTATATCCGGGCGTTCAGGATTTAAAAGTAGCAGTTATGGGGTGTGTTGTTAATGGACCTGGGGAATCAAAACATGCGCATATTGGAATTTCCCTGCCCGGCACATTTGAGGAACCCAAAGCTCCCGTTTATATCAATGGCGAACACCATACCACGTTATCTGGAGATAATATTGGTACCGAATTTAAAAAATTACTCGAAGATTACATCGTATCCAATTATGGAAACGGTGTAAAAGAACATCACTCGGTGTAATATCTTGCCGTTTTTATTTCGATTTTACAGTTTCTTTTTTTTTCTGTAAGCTAAAGGAATTTTATTACAGGTTTTTTAATATAGGTTTTAAGTGAAATGATCGAATGAAATAAATGCTGATACGAGACCTATGAACAAGATATTAGTATTTATTTCGTTATGTCCTTTTATTTGTAAGAGGATATGCTTTTCACATTCTTTTTATATGGGTTGTGTTAATTATTAAGATTTATTATATATAAACCTGTAAATTTTTATTGTTTATCAGATTATAAGAAGGGTATATTTTGTCAGCCACAATATATGATATCGCTAAAGAAGCAGGAGTAAGTATTGCTACGGTCTCCAGAGTATTTAATAAAAGTGAAGCCGTTTCAAAGCAAACCCGGAATAAGGTTTTAAAGATTGCTGAGAATAAAGGCTACCATCCCAAAGCTTTTGCTCAGGGGTTAGCTCGAAAAAATTCGAAATTGATCATGGCGATTGTCCCGATCATTTCCAATTACTTCTTTATGGAAGTACTGGCAGGTATTCAGGATAAATTAGCTGAGTTCGACTATGATCTGAATATTTATAATATCAAATCGAATATTAACCTTGAACGGCAGATAGAACACCTCATTCGGAAAGGAATGGGGGATGGTTATTTGCTAATATCGCTTCACCAAACAGAGACTTTCTGGCATTCTCTGAAGAGATACGATGTACCTATCACACTCATGGATGAATATTATAAAGATTTTGATTCTGTGAGTGTGGATAGTGTGGGTGGCGCTTATAAAGCTACGCAACATTTTATTGATTCTGGTTTTAAGAATATAGCGATGATATCTGCCCATCCGGATGCCAAACCGTCTAAAGACCGGGTATTAGGTTTTAAAAATGCTCATAAAGATGCCGGTTTGGATAGTAATGACGAATTAATTGTTACCGGTATCGATATGGAGCGCGATGGTTTTACGGTAAGAGCCGGATACGAAGCCATGATCAAACTTATAAATAGCAGTCAGAAACCGGACGCTTGTTTCTGTATTTCTGATATTCAGGCTCTTGGCGCCCTGAAAGCAATGAAAGATAGTCAGTTTGAAATTCCTATTATTGGATTTGATGATCTTCAGTTCTCAGAATATTTGGGTTTGTCGACGATGCACCAGCCAATGTACGAGATGGGAGTCATCGCTATTGAAAAGCTGATGAAACGCATAAAAAATAAAAAATCTTCCGTTTCTCACACAATGTTTTCACCCGATCTCATTAAACGGGAGTCTTTGACACCGGGCATAAGTGTCCATTCTAATACGGTTGAATGAAAACGGTTACACTGAAAAAGTAGCCATATTTGCATAAATCAGAATGATTTTTTGTAAATCATATCCCCAATAAATAAGTATTTACAGATCTATTTTGCCAATTATTTAGTAAATATTGCGTTAAAAGAATCATTTTATTTTTACTTATCATTAACGGATAAACTTTTATGAATAGATTATATTATTTTAAACTATTGGTAAATAACTATTTATAAGGATTATTCGGGCACGAAGTTTAGAATCTAATGATAGGTTATTCGTAACATGCAAAAATTACAATAATCTAATATCAATTTGCAGGGAATTCTACACTTGCATTAAGTAAGCGCTTTCATTAATATGGATTAAGCAAGATGATAACG
>DATFMK010000491.1:0-5489 GCA_035267005.1 Balneolales bacterium | reverse complement strand
ATGTAACTCAAATCATCATCAATCTTCAATAAATCTTTTCGTTTTTGGATGTAATTAGCGATAAATTGCTCGGTTTCGCGGCTCGCTGTTCCATTTCCGATTGAGATCAAATCAACATCATATTTATTGATAAAGGCATCTATAATTTTCTCGGATTCATCGATTTTATTATGAGGAGGGACCGGATAAATAGTATTGCCGTCGAGATATTTACCGAATTGATCGACGACCGCGACTTTACATCCTGATCGAAAACCGGGGTCAATTCCCATGACCGTTTTGGATGCCAAAGGGGGCTGCATCAATAAATTTCCAAGATTTTTGGCAAATATCTGGATAGCGTGTTCGTCAGCTTTATCCGTCAATTCATTTCGCAACTCACGCTCCAGAGCCGGGAAAAGCAGGCGCTTGTAGGCGTCGTCGATGGCTTCGTAAAGGTAATTGATGAAAATCGAATCTTCTTTTTTCAGAATAATCCAGTCAATATTATCAATCGTTTTTTCCGTATCGATTTCCAGATTGACGATGAGAACGCCTTCCCGTTCGCCACGGTTCAGAGCCAGAATTTGGTATGGTTTCAAATATTTAACGGGACATTTGAAATCATAATAACTTTCATATACCGTCCGGTCTTCAACGCTCATACCTTTCTTTGAAGTGATCAATCCGTATTTACGAAAATCTTTTCTTAGCTTATCCCGGACCTCAATATTTTCGTTGATCCATTCCGCAACGATGTCCTTGGCTCCCTGAAAAGCATCGTCGATCGTTTCCACACCTTTTTCTTTGTCGATATATTCTTTGGCATATTCTTCAGGATCTCCGCTGAATACTTCCTGATCCCACATCAATTGAGCCAAAGGTTCAAGGCCTTTTTCCAGGGCTTTAGTCGCTCTTGTTTTCCGCTTGGGTTTATAGGGGAGGTACAGATCCTCAAGCGTTTTGATGTCGGAAGCTTCCTTAATAGCTTTTTCAAGTTCCGGCGTCAATTTCTCCTGATCAGCGATGGTTTTCAGGATGAATTCCCGTCGTTCTTCCAGGGTTCGGCGGAATTCCAGAGCATCACGTACTGCCCGGATTTGTTCCTCATCTAAACCGCCGGTGGCTTCCTGACGATAACGGGCGAGAAACGGTACCGTAGCTCCATCATCCAAAAATTTGGCTACAGTTTTAATTTGTGTAGGTTTAAGTGTTAATTCTTCGGAAATTATATTAAAAATCTGAGAATCAGTCATTATTTTCGTTATTTTTTACGCTGAATATATTTAGACGTTTTGAACGTTTTCCATAGTAACAAAAAATCATTTCGACCTGAAATATACAGGCACAAATAAATAAACACACATGGATTTTTTAAAAGAAAATTTGTTAGAGTGGTCGAAAAAAGTGGCCGTTGAAGGCGGCCGCCACACATTAAAATACTATAAAACATCTATTAATATTGAATATAAGTCCGATGACTCACCGGTCACAATAGCCGATAAAGAAACCGAAGCATTGATGCGAAAAATGATTATGGAAAAATTTCCGGATCATGGTATTTTAGGAGAAGAACACGGTCGTGTCAATCCGGAAAGTGATATTCAATGGATTCTTGATCCGATTGATGGAACATTGTCCTTCATTCACGGAGTGCCTTTATATACAACACTTATCGGAATTCTGGTGAAAGGAAAACCTGAAATTGGAATTATTTATGCGCCTGTTTTGGATGAATTATGCGATGCGGCTGTGGGAATGGGTACACGATTTAACGATGTAACTTGTAAGGTAGGAAATTGTGAAAATTTAGAAAAAGCTACATTGCTGACAACGGATATTCAGGATGTCTTTACGCACGGTTTTGAGAAACCTTACCGGAAAATTATGGATAAGGTAAGATTAAACAGAAGTTGGGGCGATGCGTATGGCCATATGCTTGTTGCTACGGATCGGGCGGATATTATGTTTGATCCGGTTCTTAATATTTGGGATGCTGCTCCATTGTTAACGATTATAGAAGAAGCCGGTGGATCCTTTACGGATGTCAAAGGACGCGCAACGATTGATGGTGGCAGTGGATATTCGTGCAATAAACAATTATACCCCCAGATACAAACTATCTTAAAGGGTTGATACGTAATATAATTAAAAGAAAATATCTCTACTATTTATCTCTGTCAATATGAAATCCAATAATTTTATTAATCTTATGTCAAGAGTGTTCTGCTCAGCGAAATCCTGTATGGTTTTGGCAGTTATCATGTTGCTAAATATTTCAACTTTGGTTTATGCGCAGAACAGGGATTATTCGTCACATCCTGAGCTTCCCTTTCAGTATAAAAATCTGCATTTGAAACTCAATTTAGAGTTGAAACAAAATTTGATTAAAGGGGAAGCCATTTACACATTGTCGCCCTATCTCGACCATTCCAAAAAAATTCTCCTGATGGCTTATCGTACGGATATTCGCTCCGTGAAGGTAAATGGTAATCTGGCCAAGTATGATCTTCAGCACGACTCTCTTCAAATCCATTTGAAAAAGGCATTTCCGGCTGGAACTGATTTTAAAGTGAAAATTATATATGAGGCACAGCCCCAATTTGGCTGGCATTTCAATTCATCAGGAACGTATTGGACTTCATTATTACCGAAATCAGCCTCTCATATCTTTCCCGTTTTTGATCATCCCAGAGTTTCTGTTAAAACCCAGTTACAACTCATCATTCCTTCTAATATGGAAGCAGTGGCGAATGGTAAGTTAACCGGACAAAAGATGATCAAAAAAGGGGTGAAGGAGGTTAGTTGGCAGACTGTTAAACCTGTACCGGTTACGGATATCAGTTTTGCTGTTGGGCATTTTCAACATAATGAAACCATGTTTGGAGTTAAAACAATTCGCCTTTATTCCCAAAAGGGATTATTGTCAGAGCAACAAAATAATAAATTGCTTCAAACGGCCTATCAGACGTTACAAAAAGTTCAGAATTATCTAAA
Organism: Balneolales bacterium; assembly: GCA_035267005.1. Classification (GTDB taxonomy): domain Bacteria; phylum Bacteroidota; class Rhodothermia; order Balneolales; family DATFMH01; genus DATFMH01. The sequence goes on along the minus strand of DATFMK010000491.1, from coordinate 2,513 downwards.
TGTAGAATATCCTTATTCTGATTTGAATATCATTGTTTTGCCCGATCATCACTGGGAACTTAAAGGTTATGGGGCTTCTGTTTGCTATTTATATGAGAACCGTGGAAACCTGGAAGCTCAGTTAAAAAGAGATATTTATGCTCAGTGGTTCGGCGTTGATCAGAGAAGTGAGCAATATGGTGCGGCTCAGCCACAGATATTACTTCAGGCATGGCTGCAATGGCACTTACAGCGTAAAATCCAGAATGGATGGAAAAACGAAGATTCGCCTGAAAGTCCGCAAACATTGTATGATATTTACGATAATAAGAAATGGAAACGCTGGCAAACCTATTTTAGCGATAGTTCAGATTCCAATTTTATAGAAGCATTGCAAAAGACAACTCCTAATTTAATAGCCAGCCATAAAGGAGTAATGAATTGGGATGCGTATGCACGATACTGGTATCAGAAAACTGGACACTGGTTCATGATTCCAAATCTTCCCAAAATTGAAAAATCCAAAATGTTAAAATATCAGATCAGTTATACGTACAATCAAACCAAAGATTCTTTACAAGCCATTGTAAAACCGTTGGTCGGACAAAGTAATGAGCTTATAACGGTGCCATTTGTTAAGACGGAAAATCAAGGTTTGGTTAAAGGTGATCTTACGTTCTCAGGAATAGGGGACACCTTACACATGAAAGTGAATCACAACTTACTGAATGTATCCGTGCAGGTTCCGGATACAATGCACGTACAATTTACAGAGAAAAAGCCGGTTTCTTTTTGGTACTATCAACTCAGAAAAGGCTCGACGTCTGCTCAAAGGGTACAAGCAGCGACAGCTTTGGGTTCTGAACAGGGAGATCCTGATTTACAATTGGCTTTGGTAGATATTTTACATAAAGATCCCTCGCCGGATGTAAAGGTGGCCGTTTTACAATCCTTAGCGAAAATAACCAGCGGAGCTACCGGGACCGATCAAATATTTCTGAAACAACTGGATAGCAATAGTCAAAAAGTTAAAATATCTGTTCTCAACGCCTTGGCGAATTATCCAGGAGATGAATCCGCTATTATGGCTGTAAATGGAGTGCTTAACAGAAGCGATGTTCCAAACGATTTAAAAAAAGCTGCTATAATAACTATGCAGAAAATAAATAGCGGGTCAAAATTTAAAAGTTTTGCAAAACATTTTATGGCTAAGGACACCACCCATATTTTTACCCCAACAATTCTCCATTCATTGGTCCAAAATGGCGATTCGAGTTATGTCGATTCGCTGGCTAACCATTTTTTGGGTTCCGTTTATTCCTACGGTTTGAGAAAAATGTCATTAAATTTGTTAAAAAAGTTTGATCATAATCACAAAAATTGGTATAACATTATAGACTCTCTTGTTCAAGACAATGATCCGCGCATCCGTTTTATGGGATGGGGATTATATAAAAGATTGAATAAGAATAGGATAGAAAAATTAATCAAAGAACGGCTTCCGGAAGAAGAAGATTTGCGTGTGAGAGATCGTATTAGGACTATTGCACAAGCAATCGGTTATTCTTCGGGTAATAATGGCAATTGACGGCTGCCATGATGAAATAAAAAAGAACTCATATGAACTTAATAGTCAGTATGCCGCCGAGTGCGGAACGTGAAAAAATGCTCGATGCCTGGATCAAGGTTTTTGAAGATCCTGATGAATATGGCCATTTTCAGAATTTGGTAGGAAAGCTTATCAAATCTGGCTATAGTCATCATGGCATAACCTGTTATCTCATTCATGAAGAAACCGGTAAAGTGATTCGGGATCGATTGGCTAAAAGGCTTGAAAACCCCGATTTGGAAATTGCTTTCTCTAACGCTATCTGTTTGAATTAGAATTTTGTATCAAAGATTTATATAACGATAGCTTTTTCAGGTCTTAAATGTTTGAGATCATTACAGAAACTGTCGTTTCTCGAAGTGTTATAGTACGGTTATTGTTTTATACCTACGATCAAGAGAGAAGGACATTTCGTCTGCAGGTATGAGATAAAACACGCATTTTGCTAAAATAATAAGCAATCGTACCTATCAAATTTCACAAAATCCGAATTCTTTAGGGATCACATCATATGTCCCATAATCGTCTTAATCCGACTTATTTACGTAACCAATAAGAAGCAATACGTATCGTAATGTGAATTAACCCGAATTATTCACGTAAGCTACAAGAATCAATACCTATCATATTGAAAATATGATATTTTGTAAAAAATAAGATTTTCCTCAAATTTGAGGAGTCTAAAAAGAGCTGCGAAATGTTGCCTTACTCTGCGTTGCTCCGAAAGCTTTCGGAGCGCCTTGATCACAACAAAATTTCTTGGTGAATAATCCGGGTTAAGTAACTTAACGTGAGTTCGAAATAAAATCTTCTCAAAACAGCGTCTTGAAATGACTATTTTACTTTGAAGATTTCTCCCCGCCGGTCGAAATGACGCGAATGGGTGAAGATGATGTTCCTGTTTAAAAAACATCACGCAATGGCG
>DATFMK010000490.1:0-2382 GCA_035267005.1 Balneolales bacterium | reverse complement strand
CAAATAAGGAAACTAAAAATCGAGAATACGGAAATTTACTTGAAATATCGGATAACTTTCCAAAATATGTTGTGACAATGGATGAATTGACTGAAATATCAACATACAAGGGAATCAATCGAATGCATATTAAAGACTTTTGTTTAAAAATGGTGTAACAGTTAACAAAAAAGTCAGTTGGCAATCGTAGGCAGCCCTACCGGTAAGAATCTGCAGGCTTACTGGCTAACGGAATAAAATTACGGTAGCCACCCTATCCCGAAGAAACATTCGGGACAGACTTCAGTGCTCCAGTCGCCCGAAACCACCCCCGGGAAAAATTGTGGCTGGCTTTGCGGCTAGCGGGCAGACTTGTATTTTTCACAGGGATTTACTGAACGTGAAACTATAATGTACACTGGATAAAAGTGCCAATAGCCTGCAGGAGATTTTACTCGCTAACGCTCATGAGACCGCTCCGCTAAGTTTACTCGCTGGAAAAAAAACGATATCGCAAGAAACTTCTTTACAAATTCAGGATTTATACCTTTTAATTCAACATTGGAATTAATTATTGATTAGAAGTTGGATATTGTAGTTTTGGCAATTAATGAGTAATTTTACAAAAAAAGAGTGATGAAAAATTCAGGGCAACTAACAAATATGCAAAAAGAATTGGTTAAGTTATTTAATTATGACTTAAATGAAAATCAATTGAATGATATAAAAAAGTTACTCTCTGGATATTTTGCAAATAAAGCCACTGAGGAGATGGATAAATTCTGGACTGAAAACAATTTATCCGAAGAAAACATAGAACAATGGTCTCAGGAACACATGCGAAAGAAAAGATAGCATGAGAATCGTACTGGATACAAATGTTCTTCTAATCTCAATCCCAAAAATTTCAAAATACCGTCCTATTTTCGATTGCTTAATTCATGGTAAATTTGATTTGTTTATAACAAACGAAATTTTAAGCGAATACAATGAAATAATTGAGGAAAAAACAAATCATGAAATTGCAGTAAATATCTCGGAACTTCTTCTAACTCTGCCAAATGTGCATAGAGTTGACCCAACATATAACTGGAATTTGATTTATTCCGACCCTGATGATAATAAATATGTTGACTGTGCGATTTTCATTTCTGCAGATTTCATTGTGACTAATGACAAGTATTTTGATTTATTAAAGCATGTTGATTTCCCAAAAGTGAGTACAATATCATCCGTGGATTTTCTTAAAAGAGTTGAGAGAATATTGAAAAAATAGAGTGTGCGCTCACTAATTGAACAGGTGGCAACAAGTTTGGAGAACCAAAATCTTGTAAATGACGTATTATATTATTATTTTTGTACGTAATTGAATTAAAGATTATGGAAACTAAATTAACATTAAGATTAAATGATGATGTTATTGAGAGAGCTAAGAATTATGCTCGTAATCATAAGATTAGTCTTTCAAAAATGATTGAATCTTATCTTGATAGTATAACAAAACAAAAAGAAGAAGATAAAAAGATTTCAATTACTCCTCTTGTTGAGAGTTTGAGCGGTGTGATTGATTTGCCTGCTGATTTTGATTACAAAAAAGAGTATCGTGATTATATAGAAGAAAAGTATAAATGAAAAAACTTTTCGTCGATACAAATATTGTGATTGACTTATTATCACGGAGAGAACCTTTTTTTGAAGAAGCAGCGGAATTATTCTCTCTGGCAGATAAAAAGCAAATCGAATTATCAGTTTCATCTTTGACCATTGCAAATACTAGTTATACATTGTTGAGACAAATGGATTCTGATAAAGCAAAATCGGTTTTAAGAAAGCTTAGGTTGATTTTGAAAATCTTGCCATTGGATGATAAGATTATTGGGTTGGCATTAAATGACGATAACTTTTCAGATTTTGAGGATGGCCTTCAATATTTTACAGCGATTGAAGATGAGCAAGAATTGATTATTACCAGAAACCTTAAGGATTTTAAAAATTCAAAGCTACCGACAATGACTGCTAAGCAATTTATTGAAACGATTGAATAAGGCCAGTTGTCAATCGAGCAGGCAGCCCCACCCTCGATTTATCCCGCCTTAGCGGGACCACCATATCCCGAAGAAACAATCGGGACAGGCTATACTGACCTCGCCTGTCTGACTGACGTCCACCGGCAGGCAGGATATACGGCGATTCAACAAACAAGGGAAGCTTTCATTACTAACAGAATTCGAATTCAATCGTGTAATTACCTCTATGGTTTCATTGTCGAAAATTTTCGTGAAATTTGTTGCACACTTTGCGTTTTAACCTGGCAATGGTTACAGTGGTTTTCATAATTGGGCTGTACGATTGCATACTACTGAGTTACCGGATAAATCGGTTTTATTAACAGGTTCAAACATG
>DATFMK010000489.1:0-3435 GCA_035267005.1 Balneolales bacterium | reverse complement strand
TTTTAAATCTTACATCTTTAATCTATCGTCAGCGCTCTTGCCGTTGTTTTTTGCTTATGGCTTTAACAACGGTAGGAGAATGTTTTGTCAGTCACATTCGTTCTTTCCGCGCAAAGACACATTTACACCGTAAGGCATTAAATACCAAAACTTTATTTCAAATCATTTTTTTTTATTCACATATACGGAAGCGGCTGCCTGATCTATCATCCATATCAATTTACCGTTTGACGGTTTTATTAATTGTGCCGGCCATCTTTTCGGTTGATGGGGTCCGATCAATACGGTTGAGAAAATTTCAGCTTTTTTCTGACCATAAACGATAAAAATAATATTCTCAGCTTGATTGATGACGGGAAGCGTCAAGGTTATGCGATACATGTTCTGATCTTCGAGATACACTTCCGAAACCCAAATATTCATTTTATTCAAAACATTTGTATTCGGGAAAAGGGATGCTGTATGACCATTATCCCCGAGTCCCAGGTAAATCAAATCAAATACGGGTTCTTTATCTCTAAAATAGTTTCTAAGCGTTTTCTCATATTCATTAGCTGATTCTCGTGGTGTCCCGGAATAGGGGATAGGGAAGATATGATCATCAGGAATCGGGACGTGATTTAAGAGGCTATCGAATGCCATCTTCGCATTATTCTGATCGTCGTCTCTTGGGACGAACCGTTCATCTCCCCAAAAAATATAAACTTTACCCCAGTCTACTTTCTTTTTATATTCTTTGCTTGCAAGAAGTTCATAGCATTTCCGAGGGGAATTACCCCCGGATAACGCTACGGTGAATCGTCCTTTTTTATCGATCGCTTGTTGTGCAATTTCAACAAAATAGTCAGCCGCGGCACGACTGACGTCCGTACCATTTTCAAATATTTTAATCATCGTTTTTATGATTCTTGTTCTGATGTATTAAGTGTAGGCATCATGATCCAGTTATTGGCATCGCGTGCGATTAACGCCTCCGCTTCTTCAGGTCCCCAGGTGCCTGCCGCATAATTTGGAAAATCATGGGGCGAGTTATCTTCCCAGACATTAATGATCGGCATCAAAATGGACCAGGCGGCTTCAACCTGATCGGCTCGCATAAAGAGGGTGGCATCGCCAAGCATGACATCCAACAATAACGTTTCATAAGCCTCTGGAGGCTCGGTGATATACGCATCCGAGTAGTTAAATTGCATATCAACCGGATTCAGGATCATTTTGATACCTGGTCGTTTAGCCTGAAACCGCAGGCGGATTCCCTTATGTGGTTGTATCGTCAGTACCAATCGGTTGGGCTGCCAGTTTTCATTCGATTCTACCGGAAACGATTGGTGAGGAACCGGACGAAATTGTATGGTAATGACCGATATTTTCTCCGGCAAACGTTTCCCCGTGCGAACATAAAAGGGGACATCCTGCCATCGCCAATTGTCAATAAAAAATTTGACTGCCGCGAATGTTTCTATGTTAGAGTGATCATCAACACCGGGTTCGTTACGATATCCTGTTACTTTATTACCTTGAATCCATCCCTGACCATATTGACCTCGTACGGTGTTATTCGGTACCTCTTCGCGTGTATATTTTCTGATAGCGTGTAACACATCCACTTTCTTATTTCTGACTTCATCCGCTTCGAAAGAAACGGGTGGCTCCATGGCGATAAGGCATAATAATTGGAGCAGATGATTCTGAATCATGTCCCGCAGCGCCCCGGCATGATCGTAATAGCTTCCACGATGCTCTACACCAACTTGTTCACCTACCGTAATTTGCACATGATCGATATAGTTACGATTCCATATCGGTTCAAATAAGGCATTTGCAAATCGAAGTGCGAGGATATTTTGAACCGTTTCTTTGCCGAGATAGTGATCAATTCGATAAATCTGACGTTCGTCAAATATCCTGGTCAATTTATTATTCAGTTCACTGGCGCTTTCAAGATCGTGACCAAATGGTTTTTCGACTACAATACGGGATTTTTTCGGATCTTTAGCTATGTCACTCTCTCCAATTTTTTCCGCTATTGGCTGAATAAATTTTGGTGGGATTGCCATGTAAAAGATCCTGTTTGAATCTTTATCCCATGTCTTTTCAAGGTTTTTAACTTTTTTTTGCAGGTTGTTATAAACTTCCTGATCAGTAAAATCCGCTTTGGTATATGAGATCTGGGCAGCAAATTTTTTCCATTTTTCAGGGTTTGCTTTGCCCTGACGTGAGAACTGATTGATCCCGTCAAGCAAATGGTCACGAAACTGATCATCGGAAAATTCTTTTATATCCAGACCGATGATCGAATATTCATCCGGTAGCCAATCGTCGAGATATAAATTAAACAGTGCGGGCATAATCTTACGCCACGTAAGATCTCCACCGGCACCAAAAATGATAATTACAGCGGGCTCTGGTTGCCTGGCTGATTGCATGGTTTCTCCTTTCTTATTTATTTATTTCCATTCCGTGTGAAATGTGCCTTTTTCATCGACTCTTTCGTAGGTATGAGCTCCAAAATCATCGCGTTGTGCCTGTAACAGGTTTGCAGGCAATTGTTTACTACGATAACTGTCGTAGTAGGACAGAGATACCATAAGGCCGGGTACCGGTATACCTGAGTCAATTCCTGTTTTAACTACTTCACGTATAGCAGATTGCTTTTCAGTAATTTCATTAATCAGATTCGGGGAGACCAACAAATTAGGCAGATCCGGATATTCTGTAAATGCAACGCGAATATCTTCAAGCAGAGCAGCTCTGATAATACATCCTCCTCTCCAAATACGGGCAATATCATTCATCTTAAGGTGGTAGGAATAGGCTTGGGATGCCGCCTTTAATTGTGCCAATCCCTGAGCATACGTTGCTATAAATGCAAAATAAAGGGCATCTTCGAGTTGATCTATGAAAGCTTGTTTATCTTTCTCAAACGATGGGAAAGGACCATTCAGCTTATGAGATGCCGCTACCCGTTCTTCTTTATACGCAGACATGTCGCGCATCGAAACGGCAATATCCATTGTTGGAACCGGAGCTTGTAATTCCATGGCATCCTGTGAGGTCCATTTACCGGTTCCTTTCTGATGGGCACTGTCCAGAATGCGATCTACCAGATAGCTTTCGGTCCTATCATCTTTTTTGTCAAAAATGTCAGCTGTTATCTCAATGAGAAATGACTGTAATTTCCCTTTGTTCCATTTGCTAAAGACCTCGTGCAGTTCCTCGTTGGACATATCCATTCCTTTTTTCATGAGGTCGTAGGCTTCTGAGATGAGTTGCATTAAGCCGTACTCAATTCCATTATGGACCATCTTAACATAATGTCCGGCAGATCCGGGACCAAGATAGGTTACGCAGGGATCGTCCTCCACCTTAGCTGCCACAGCTTCAAAAATAGGTTTTACCTGTGCATATAATTCTTTCGAGCCGCCCGGCATCATG
>DATFMK010000488.1:0-2568 GCA_035267005.1 Balneolales bacterium | reverse complement strand
GAATTGAACAACTTGCTAACGGCTTAGTAAATAACATCCAAGCCTTAATAGCCTATCCGAACATTAATCATGGCGGTAATACACAAGGCACACTCTATTATCATCGTTACTCTGGTTTGTTAAGTCAAAAATTACTACCTGGATTTTTCCCGTATGCCAATGGATGTTGCTTGTTAATTGCAAATGATCGTTTAGATTCATCTCAACTATTTGATGAAGATTTTTTTATGTACGGCGAGGATGTGGAATTAAGCTATAGACTAGGAGTAAATAAATTGACTCATATCAACAAAACTCTCGCCTTTCATGAAGGCAATGCGAGCACCAAAAACGGCTCACTATTTTATGAGTCGCACATCTTAAACTCCCATTTCTTACTTGCAAAAAAGCTCTCTAAAACACGAATAGACTTCTATATACTAATTCTATTCCGCACAATAATCATGTCACTAAGAGCAACTATCAGAACGATAAGAATCAGATCCATAACACCCTCATACGCATTAATTTATTTATTTATAAATAGATTATTCAAATAATCTATTTACCTTTAAAACCAACATATTACTAATTAAGTTTAACTTAATAATTATTTATATCATAAAACACTCCAAGCCTATTTAACTCACCATCTTTTATAGCTCTTTTTATCAAGATAAATCTTTTTATCCTTTTGTAGCGTATAGCTATCATAAATGCCGCGATAATAAAAATACTTTTATTTAATAAATAAAGATATAATCTACCAGGATAGTAGCGTCTATTAATCCAGGTACGATTTCTCACTTCGTAATAAACCCTGAACGAATCAAGATCACGTATTCGCCTTTTAAGATTACCCCCTTTCCCTCCTACACAATTCCAACTAGGAGAAAGATCATTAATTACTGCATTAGGGCAAGCTAATATTTTTTTATCGCAATGATTTATTCGTAATGTCCACTCAAGATCATCTCCATAAATAAAAAAATCCTTCTTTGGAAAACCAATTTTCCGCACAAGTTTTAGAGATATCAGTAGCCCACCATAAGCGGACCACGGCAGGTATTTCTCGTTTGTTTTTGTTTTTTTACAATTCGCCGTTTTATTTAAAATATTCAATATATTAAATCCAACGCAAGATCCTTTTATAGGTATAGATCCCGTCCACCCTCCCAGGGGGTCATAAACTCCCTTATTAATTCGTCGCGCAGCAATTGCGACATCTTCCATACCGGAGATTTTCGTGCAACACTTTAACAATTCATCTAGCGCATCATTATCTGGACAGTTATCATCATCCAATAACCATAAATATTGATAATTCGAGCCGTTCACTATTTCCTTTATTCCAAGTGAATACCCACCAGCAGAACCGATGTTTTTTTCGGAGATTACAACATTATATTTATTTTTATTCTTATATACTCGATGATTAATCTCATTCTGAACTCTGTTAGTTACAGCGTTTGCTACCAGCAGAATTCCACCCGGTTTATTATTATCTACACCATCCAATGTTTTTTTTAAACATTCCAATCTATCCCCATAACATAAAACTATTACACACACATTTTTCTTTATTGCTTTATACATTTTAATTTATATCTCACTACTTTAAATACGTAGATATTTATATTTTGCGGCTGATATTAAGCTATAGAATAAAATCTATAGATCAAGTTGTAGAGTATTTATTTATCCGTTTTTTACTTACATTGTTAAAACGGTAATCTTATAACTATTAACATCCTGACTTCCCAATTAATAGCATGTATTTCGATCATTCCTATGCATGAGGCTTCATCAATACTTTCAAATTAGAAAGTCTGCATCAGACTTTTTAGATTTGATGAATTCCAGCTATACCACATTAAAGTCAACCCTTTTCCCAAGCCTGCTAAGATAATCTCGCTCCATTATTTATTCGAATTTCAGACTGTGACTACAATCGTTTTTCATCCGAAATAATCATTTCGCCATGTCAGACTATTCACGATTAGTAGGTCGCATTTGAGAAGCCATATTCTTGACAGAAACCCTTGATAAGCTGTTTGCCTTTGAATTCCTTGAGTATTTTCCAGATCGAGGTTTCTTTATAGTCTAATTTTATCCGTTTGACGCTCTACTCAATGGCAATTTATGGCCGAACTCTCACATGAATATGTCCCTATTTTAGGGAAGAGTTAAAACCCCTAACTCAAATGATCCACTCATCGCGATCATTTAACTTCATTCAACCCATCAATTGACTTTACACCAATAACCGCTAACATGTTGACAACATTAGTCTAATAAATTAAAGCATGTTGGGAGCCACCAGATGTCAACAGCCGCGACGCAGCTAAGGCTTAGCAGTTTAGCGCGTCATTTGGTCAACAATGGGTTGCTCAAGGAAGAATTGGCTTTTCAACTTCAAGAGCAATCACTGCAAAAACGCATTCCGCTGGTGAGTCTGCTCACCAAGGAGGGCTATTTATCACCCTCACATGTCGCAGCTGGTGCTGCCACCGTGTTGGGCCTTCCTCTCGTGGATATTGCAGCAATTGATCTCGAATTCCTCCCCAAGGATCATATTAACGAGCAATT
>DATFMK010000487.1:0-5990 GCA_035267005.1 Balneolales bacterium | reverse complement strand
TTTCAATAGTCCATTATAGGTAGCTTTAGCTTCCAACATCCCATACAGATTATGCATCTCATATTCACTGGCTTTACGACCATCTTTATTGAAAACGGTGATGTAGGGCATGGTTTTACCACCAAATACGGAAGGCTCATTCATATCGATCCACATACCTGCTACACCTTCCTGATGCCATTTTCCAATTAATCCACCCCACCATTCACGTGTTTTAGGATTAGAGAAATCAGGGAAAGCAACTTTACCCGGCCAGACGGTACCAGTGTAATTGGTTCCATTCGGATATTTCACATACAGATCTTTCTTAAGTCCTTCATTATACACCGAATACGTACTGTCTTTCTTAATTCCCGGATCAATAATAGTCACTACTTTAATACCATCCTTTTTCAGTTTCGATAACATTTGTTGAGGATGCGGGAAGAAGTTTTTATTCCAGGTAAAATCGCGATATCCCCGCATATGGTCGATATCCAGGTAAAAAACATCACACGGAATTCCTCTGCTTCTGAATTGATACTTAAGGCGATACAATTCCTTAGCGGGATAATAGCTCCATCGACTTTGCTGATAACCCAAAGCCCATTTGGGTGGTAACGGAGCACGTCCGGTTAAATTCGTATACTCTTTCAACACTTTTTTGATGCTCGGACCATAAAACACATAAAAACGTAATTCTCCACCGGAAGCGTAATAACCGATATGCGTTTTTAATTGTCCGCCAAAATCGAACATAGATTTGAAAGAATTATCGTAATAAACGCCATACGCCTTATTGTTATGCAAACCAATATAAAACGGGTAAGACTCGTACAATGGTTCTGTTCCTTTCGGATATCCCGGCGTGTCAGAATTCCAAAGTTCATACCGTTTACCTGCACGGTTTAAATCATCCGGACGCTCACCTAAGCCATAGTATACCGTTCCTTTATACCGTTTTATGATGTGACAGACCTTATCTCCCTGATGTCCGGCACCAAACGTATCTTTCATAAACTGATAACCGTCGGAGCTTTTATATCCAATACGAAAAGGTTTCTTTTGAATTTCAAGCTCTTCATTACCTGCTTTTAAGATTAAAGCGCTTACATGATTTCTTACACTAATTTTTTCTTTAGATGGCAAATTCGAAACCGTTGCATAAGAAAATAATGGAGCAAATTTACCGGTGAAAGAATAGCGAATACGGAAACCGACTCCTTTGAGATATGCAATTTTAACGGCTCCATTCGTCAGTTTAAAAGTAACACCGCCATCTGATTTATGGTAACTTTTCACATTTCCGGCGAAATGATATAAGCTGTTTTGCTGGGCACGACTACTAAGCGTACCAAAAGCCAGAACGAGAAATAATACTATAGCTGTTTTAATGGGCTTCATCACTCATTTGGTTGAATTAATATTTTTGTAATGATTTGAGTTTACTAAAAGGTCAAAGGTTTCTCAAGTGGGAAGTTTGGAAATATGATTATAGCATCGATTAAAAATTATATACCGTCCTTTAATAATAATCTGATAGCCAAACTACTTATTATAAATAGTTTGGCTATCAGATTATTTTATATAGACCTAATCAATTCTTAATAATTTTTATGGTTTCATGTAATTGATCAAGTTTAACAGTATAATTACCTGCCGTGGATATCTGCCACTTAATATCTTTTGATCCGCCACTCACCACATAAGATAGCTTTGCAAATGTACTACTTATTGACGGATGATTAATTCCAGGTGTAAAATAGTATCCACTCCAATTTCCGGTTTCCGTAGGAATCTTAAACTCTCCTGTTGATAATGGACCATTATAAGTAAATATAAACGGATCATTTGGATCAACAGTCATTTGTGTCGGATTGTTGATATCCCAGCCATTAGGTGTAGCATCTCCAACCATCCATAATTTTGAATAGGGTTTAAATGGTTTGATGTGAATCGTCATATTTTGAAGATTCAATGTTATATGATAAGCACCGGCTTGCGATATATACCATTTGTTATCCGGACTTCCCGCGTTTAATTGTACCGTTGTATCGGATATTGCGGGATGATTAGTGGTTGGCCGGTAAAAAGGTGCATTAAAATCTAATTTCGTGGCAATTTTGAATTCTCCGACACTCAAACTATCGTTAAATGTGAATATAAAAGGGTTGCCCGGATCTTGCCTCAATTGAGCGGCATTATTCAAACTCCATCCGCCTGCGGTGGCACTTCCAATGATCCATAATTTGTTGTAAGCCGGGCCTGCTAATTTTTTTAGGGTAATGGTTAAATGTACCAGATCAACTTTAATGGAATATGGACCGGGATTGGTGATCGTAAATTTATTGTCAGGCTGAGTATTCTTTGTACGGTAGAATAATTTTGTAGAATCCTGACCTTCATTATACGATGGTAAAAATTGTCCTTTTGTCGTTATGAATTTAAACTGACCAGCAGATAAATTTCCTTGATATGTAAATACATATGGTGTATTCGGATCCTGTTTCATCGGAGTTGCATTATTAGCATCCCAACCATTGGGCGTGGCATCTCCAATTAAATATAGTGTTGATGAAACCGGCTTGTAAGTGGCTACTTTAATATTTTCAACATTCGAGAATTGAGGTTTTATGGTAGTATCGGATGTTGATGATTTTATCCTCACTTCCACTGTTGCATTCGTATTAGGGGCAAGGTTCAACTGATTGAGTAGCATTTTATTAAAATCGGATGTTGTATACTTTTTATCGTATACATTCCTACCCATTTTGATATTTGATGGATTGGAAAAATTCTGCCCTTTTAAATCTATTTGTATCGTATAATCTATCGCGGAATTCGTCCCATGATTCGAACCCGGTGTCCATATAAGATCTTCAGCTAATTTGTCAAAATTTGCTTCACTTAGTTGAAGATTGGTGGATGATGCCTTCAAATTCGGTTTCCGGTCAATACTAGATTGATTAGGTCCGATTGGCTGCCCCTTTTTACATGATGCTAATGATAGTAGACCTATTATTAAGGCAAATATAACTTTTGAATATAGCCTAATACTCTGCTTTTTTACTGTTTTGTTATACGTATTTGTGTTTTTCATAATCATTTGATTATTAATATTCTTAACCACCGTATTTATTATTTTCACTGATACTCAATGACGATCATATCCCAGTATTTGAGATATGGAAGCGTAAACGTCACTTTTCCGCTCGATTGAGTGAAATGAATATTTTCTGAAGCTCCCATGTTTTGATCAGGTGTGGCATACCAGATTTTTTTCACTTGTTTACTGGTCGTAAAAGTCAATGGCACATTCTTTATATCATAGGGATAGGCCTGGGTTCCGTTATTGTCTCTCCAGTTCAGGGTTGTCGCATCTTTATAATTTAAAAGATGAATTACCTGATCATTACCAATCTTTTTGCCCACAACAGAGACTTGTCCAAGTTGTGGCGGCCATTGATTTATAGTGATTTGTCCGCTGGTAGTCAAATCTGGACTATTAAAAGTTCCATTTTCGCTACGTAAAAGATTCTCGTAGGCAACCAGGAAATCGTAGTAATGAACGATAGCTTTCTGTAAATCACTTTTCATAGAAAGATTGTCATTGGGAAAATATTCATTGCATAACATATGATCTCCGAGTTCAATATGAGATCCTCCGAAGGCAAATATCACCGCATCCGTCATCAGAACCGCGGGCGTGTTAAAAAATCCGGTTTTATTGGACATCCCCCGGTTTACATAAGCTGCCAGAACGCTATTTTTCTGATTGTTTGAAAAGTAGTCATTATCCTTAATGATTTTTGCCAGATCTTTGTATCCTTCATTCGGACTCCAAACTTCAGAATAGAGAAAACTGGTTGGAGCTTTTGCTATTCCTTGCTGCCCATATTGGTTAACGGCATTCATCACATCAAATTTGTTAGGGATCTTTTGTTTAACAGCCTCAATAAACGGTTGAAATGTTTGAGCCAGGTTCACTGAATTGCCGCTGTAATTATAGAGCGTTCCCTGATCTCCAAGTTGATCCATATGATATCCGTCAAAATCAAAGACATCATAAACCTTCTGACATTGATTGATCAAATAATCCTGCCACCCGGTATTTAATGGATCCATTATATAAATGTTACTTTTAAAAGGTGGCTGTGGCAGGTTAAATACATCTTTGGTATTGTGATTTTGATCTTTATACACATACCATTTACTCGAAACACCATCACTTGCAGCATCATCCAGTGCACCATAAATCAAATCATAAAACATGGACTTAATATTGTGTTGATGTCCAACCTTGATGTATGATTGTACCGTGGAGAGGTACACATCATGATTACCGATGTTTTTCCAAACGGTATCGGGATTAGCAACAGTGCCTGCTAACATTTTCTGGTGCTCAAACTGCCAGTCATAATACTGAATTCCATTGATGTGATACCGGTTCAGTTTATCCATCACAGAATTTATTTTAGAAGAACTCAACTTTGAGAAATCAGATAAAAATCCATAGCGGGGATATTTTATCCAGCTTGAGGAAACATCGATCCCAATGGTGGCTAATAAATTAATTTTCCCGTTTTTTTTCTGATATAACTCGGCCATGTAACCGGTAAAGTCATTGGAAGGTGGTGTCCAGCTCCATGTAGAACTTGTGACCGGTTCTTCACCTATGATCTTATCAAAATGATCATACCGTACCATTAACTGAGCCGTTGATGGAACCGATTGACTCAATGTAAAGACTACCTTTTCGTTGGGCTGATAAGCGGCTTTATTGGTAGATATCGTGATATTATCCAGCGACGGATTATTTTGATTCTGCTTACCAGATCCAACCGGACTGTTGCCTTTACATCCGAATAACATCAGTAAACCCAGTAGAATGGTACTCATCATGTTATGCCTGAAACTCATTAATTTTAAAATTATGCCATTTAAAAGTTTTGATCATTATATCATCCCATTCATTTTATTTTAATATCCCGGGTTTTGGGTAAGGTTGGGATTCGCATCAATAGCTTTTTGTGGAATGGGTAATAAGAAATTATTCTTTGTTGCATTCGTCCTTCCAATGGAATGAAGGAAGTTTAAGGCATAATCAGGATGACTAATGAGATCGAACCAGCGCTGACCTTCAAAGGCCAATTCCATTCTCCGTTCATGCAGAATTTTTAATCTCATATTGGATTGATTAAGTCCGCTTACTCCCGACAAACCTGCTCTGGTACGTACTTCATTTAAAGGAGTTTCTGAGGCTGATGTTTGTCCCAATTCATTGAGTGCTTCGGCTTTCATTAAAAGTACATCAGAATAGCGCAATACGTTGAAGTTCAGAGGGCTTGAATCGTAAGTCGGTGCAATTGACTTGGGAACCAAAAACTTACGAACATTGAAACCGGTATTCGACCAGGAAGGATCGTAATTCATTCCACCGAAAGACGGACCTCCTTTGTATAGTACTGTAGCATCTTTCCGCTTATCCCCTTTTTCATAAGCATTCACGAATTCCTGAGTCGGTTGATCCCAGCCATAAGCTCCGGCCACCATATTCGAATTTCGTGGTCCCATAAAAGTACTGGTCCATGATGACTGATTTTCATTCGACCAGAAACTGTTACTGGTTTTTCCATAATACTGAACAGAGAATAAGGATTCCTGATCGTTTTCGTGGTTGGGATTAAAATTATCAGCATAATTGGCATCTAATTTATAACCCAGTTGTGTAACTTGATCGCAAAGTTTCACCACTTGTTGATAATCACTATTTGTACTTTGATTATCATATTTCTTCCCGGCAAATTTTTGCATATTGGCAATCGTTAAGTAAACCTTTGCAAGTAATCCTGTTGCACTTCCTTTTGAAGCTCTTCCAATATCAGATCCACTATATGATGATTTTGCTGGGAGTAATTGGATGGCTTTCTTGAGATCAGGAATAATCACTTTATTATAGATATCAGAGGGCTTGGTTCTTGGTGGTCGTAAATTATCGCCAGGATGCTGAG
>DATFMK010000486.1:0-3615 GCA_035267005.1 Balneolales bacterium | reverse complement strand
AATTGCTGATGTGTGGTCGAAGCAGGGTGGATAACGAGCGTCTTAGCATCCCCGACATTAGCGAGATGACTGGCCAGCTCCACATTATTAATGAAAGCTTCACCGGCTTCAGCACCGCCTTTGATACCGAATGCGATGATAGAGCCAAAAAGACCTTCACGGAAATATTTTTTGGCGCGTTCGTGATGAGGGTGATCTTCGAGGCTCGGATGCCAGACCCAATCAACCTGATTTTGTTCGTTGAGCCATCTGGCTAATTTAACCGCATTTTGGCAATGTCGTTCAACTCGCAACGAAAGGGTTTCGAGTCCCTGCAAGAATAAGAACGAATTAAAAGGACTTTGAGCGGCACCAAGGTCACGAAGTTGTTCGACACGAGCTTTAATGATATAAGCGATGTTGCCAAAATCACTTCCCGCACCGAAAACTTCCCAGAAATTGAGTCCGTGATAACTGGGACTGGGTTCGGTGATTACAGGGAATTTTCCATTATCCCAGTTGAATTTACCGGAATCGACAATGACGCCGCCGATTGAAGTTCCGTGACCGCCGATCCATTTTGTGGCAGAATGCACAACAATATCCACGCCATAATCAATTGGACGGCAGGTATAACCGCCTGCACCAAACGTGTTATCCACAATAAATGGAATTCCGTTTTTATGGGCAACTTCAGCCAATCCTTCGAAATCGGGAACGGTCAAGCGTGGGTTGCCGATTGTTTCCGCATAAATGGCTTTTGTATTATCATCGATTACTTTTTCATATTCTTTGGGATCATCGGAATCGACGAATTTGGTATTAACACCGAGGCGGGGAAGTGTATTTTTAAAAAGGTTGTATGTACCGCCATATAAATTACTAGACGAGACGATATTGTCGCCGGCTTGTGTTATATTTGTGATCGCTAATAACTCAGCCGACATACCGGAAGCTGTACCCAAAGCTCCCGCGCCGCCTTCAAGAGCCGCGATGCGTTCTTCAAAAACGCCGGTTGTTGGGTTCATAATACGGGTATAAATATTGCCGAATTGTTTTAAAGCGAACAAAGCAGCAGCGTGATCGGTGTCATCAAACGTATAGGAGGTCGTTTGGTAAATAGGCACCGCCCGCGAATTAGTTTCAGCATCCGGTTCTTGTCCGGCGTGAAGTTGTAGTGTTTCGAATTGATATTTTTTTATCTTTTCATTACTCATGTCATGTATCTCCTGTTGAGGGTGATGTATGATTTATATATGTGATTAAACTTATTTTTACCCATGAGCAGCCACTCATGGAAAATGTTTGATCTAACAAAAAAGGCCTCTTCCAAAGATGATCGGAAGAGGCCTTTTAAATATTAATAATAGCCAAATCTTCTCATCTTCCTCGCTTGCCAATAACTAGCTTCGAGCAGGATTTAGCACCTGACCTCCATTGTAACGGAGCGGTTGCTAAGGCTTCACAGGGCCTGTTCCCTCAGCCTTTCTTGATAAGAATCCAAAAAAGTAAAGAACATAAAAAAACCCTGCGAGCGTTCTCGAAGGGTTTAAATATTAATCAATATGTAATCAAGATTAATACGTACCCTTCGGACTATGCATTTGCATCTCCGTACAACAACACATGCGTGTAATAAAATTGTTTGGATACGTCATCTTTTATCTAAAATTGTTTTTTGTTAAACCGCACTGATAAATTCTGAAAGAAAGATAATTCAATAGGTGATTTAATGCAATTAATTAAATGTTAATTCATTAATAGAATATTCAAACCTGTCATGAAGCTTGAAAAAAGCGCTATTTATATCCATAATTTCTTATAAAAGTATCCCGGTTTCGCCATTTTGGACGTACTTTCACGTGAATATTGAGATAAATCTGTTTGCCCAGGAACTCTTCAATTGATTTGCGTGCGGCTGTTCCGAGCTTCTTCAGGGCCCGTCCTTTTTTCCCGATAAGAATGCCTTTTTGGGATTCACGATTCACCACGATTTCCGCATCGATTCGGTCGAGATCTTCTCCCTCTTCAAACATCACAATATTCACCGCACACGAGTAGGGTATTTCCTGTTGGAATTGAAGAAATAATTGCTCCCGAATAAGTTCAGCAACAAAGAAACGCTCTGGATGTTCACTGATCATATCTTTAGGATAAAATGGTGGTCCGGGCGGGATACGTTGCAATATGGACTCAATTAGGGGCTCAAGACCTTCCTTTTTTATTGCGGAGACGTATAAAACAAGGTCAAACCTATATTCCTGTGTTAGTTCATCGACGAGAGGTAAGACTTCTTCCTGGGTTGTCAGGTCCATTTTGTTGACGACCATGATCACTGGTTTGTGTAAATTTTTAAGGGGAAGAAAAACCTTGCTGTCCGGCTTTTTATCCGTAGCATCAATTACACAAACAATGATGTCGGCATCTTGCCGTGCTACCGCCACGTTCTGCATCATCGCTTCCTGTAATTTATACTTGGGCTGAATGATCCCCGGCGTATCCACAAAAATGATTTGTGAATCCGGTTTTGAATAGATACCAATCACACGGTGACGAGTTGTTTGCGGTTTATGAGTGGTAATCGATAATTTACTGCCTAAAAGGGCATTCAAAAGAGTCGATTTTCCTGCATTTGGTTTTCCCACAATCGCGACATAACCGGATTTGTGATTTTCCGGGAAAGAATTAATAAGAGGCTGCTGTTCGTTACTGTCCGTTGTCATTTATAGGTATTTAATTAGAATATTTTTTGACGATTTCGAGCATATGCCTTACTGAATTACCCAAACCATTAAATATGGCATCACATATGATCGCATGACCAATGCTTACATCGTTTAAATGGGGAACCGTTTTAAGAAGCAACTCAATATTATCAAAATTGAGTCCGTGTCCGGCATTAACTTTGATACCGGCATCATGAGCCATTTGGGCCGCTTTTTTGAGACGTTCCAATTCTTTATCTCGTTGCTCTTCATTTTCAGCGTTGGCATAGGTTCCGGTGTGAAGTTCAATTTCATCCGTGTGTAATTCAATGGCTTTTTGTATAGTCTCCGGATCCGGATCAATGAATAAGCTTACCGCGATTCCTTCTTTCTGTAGAAAAGGAATCACCCGGTTGGAAAAATCATCATATAATTTAGTAAGTTGTAATCCACCCTCTGTCGTTAATTCCTCACGTTTTTCTGGCACAAGGGTAGAGAGATGAGGCTTAACCTGAGCGGCTTTATTGAGCATTTCATCCGTTGCAGCCATCTCAAAATCAATAGTCCCTTTCACTGCCTTACTCAATCGATCGACATCTTCATCTTTAATGTGTCTGCGGTCTTCTCTAAGATGGAATACGATTCCTTCCGCACCCGCTTCCTCACATACTTGAGCGGCTTTGACAATATCCGGAACCCCTTCACCTCGGGCATTTCGTAATGTTGCAATATGATCGATATTGATAAGTAATTTCATAATTTCTATGGAGTTTTAACTTTTTTATATTTCTCTAATATTAAATTTGTAAACTGATATAGCGTTAAAAAGAATATTATTTATTAACATTCCGTTAGTTATGAAAAATAATAAATTCATATCTTAGATATTCTAACGGTTCTGAAAAGATACAACGTACTAAAGTAAATGAAA
>DATFMK010000485.1:0-4812 GCA_035267005.1 Balneolales bacterium | reverse complement strand
CAAGTGCCGATATGAAAGCGAATTCAAATGAGATATAACCACCGCCGACAAAAACGATATGACCGGGTAACTCCTCCAGATCCAGGAATCCGGTGCTGTCGGTCAGATGTTCGGCCCCTTCGATGGGTAATGGTGCTGGTTTGGCCCCGGTTGCGATCAGAATAAATTTTCCTGTCAATATTTGATCACCGACTTTCACCGAGGTTTTATCGACAAATTGAGCTTGTCCATGAAAGGGGGTAATACCCAGGTTCCTTATTCCCTTCTCACGTGCTTCCGGCACCGGGTCTGTGAAACTTTGTTTATACTTCATGAGCTCTTTCCAGTCGATGAATGGATTTGTCCGGACCCCGTGGTCTTTCATCCTGTGATTCCAGTCCATCAGTTCGGCGGCACCAACGAGCACTTTCTTGGGATCGCATCCCCGCAAGGCACAGGTCCCGCCGAACGGACGTTCATCTATCTGTGCGACACTCCAACCCGCCCTCACACATTTACCGGCGGCTGTACTTGCTCCCGAACCGGTACCGATAACGATTAAATCGAATGTCAGATTATCCATATCTATTAAAAAGTTATTAGTTGATATCCTTCATTAATCAGACGCAAAAGGCTTGGATGTTCGTCATATTCGGAGAGTAAAGGAATGTCCAGTTTTTGAATCTTGTTTCTTACTCCAAAAGCTCCGGCACAATAATAGCAGACGCCGTCAACCGAATCTTTCACAGCCTTAAATAATGGATGAAGTTTGTGTTCTGCATTTGATAATTCGGGTACCCATTTGGTACCGGCACCATCAAAAACAATTTTAACGTCTATTCCATTATCTTTCATCTCTTTTGCTGTTTCTAAGGCATTGACTACTCTGCCCAATGCCTCATGTGTTTCCGTATCTGCTAAAATGATGATTCCAACTTTATTCATACGCTCTTTCTCCTTTCACATTTTATTTATACCACTTGATGGTCCTTGATTCCAAACAGCCATTCGGGTTGCCTCAACCATTTATGATCCAGGTATCCGAGTATGGTGCCATAGGCCAGATGAGCAACATACACCGTCTCGATCATACCTGGCAGACCGGTTCCCATAAAACCTATTCCCATCGATTGCACCGGCGGACTCAGTAAGAATCCCGTTCCTATTAACAGGGCGTAAATGATACCCCAGTAGAATGGTTTACGTCCAACGATAAGTGTGAATATCAATCCGAAACATATCCCATTCCAAAAATGATAGGCATACCCCAGTATGTTGGAGAGTGTAGACGGCCCCAGCATAAACCGGTTGGTAATAAGCACCCCAAGCAATTTCGGCATATCCCCCGGCATCCAGCCCAGGTGAAAGCCGATCTGACGAATGATTTCTAATCCTATCGTCGCGATGAGTCCAACACCGCCTCCCACGATCATTCGATGAAACAATTGGTTGTGATGCCGGAACCATGCCATACCAAATACGATTAACATAATGATGATACTGGGAATGAGCAGCCATTTCGTTAAAAAGGGCATCCCCCCGTAACCGGCCGAAGCGGCCGGCCACAGATTAGGGGAGATCGCCGCCATCGCCAACACAATCAGACTTAAAATGGTCTCTTCTCTGAAGATTCTATTCATGACGCCTCCTTATGAATACTCATTTGATTTATCGGGCAAGCATATGAACCATTTTATTTAGTTTTTGATCCAGCATATGAGCAACCTTATTGATCATGGGATTATGAAAATTACTTAATTCATTTGAAGGGGGAATGTAACTGACGATGGTATTTCCCTGTTTGTTTTCATAGATATTGATACGAACGGGTACCGCTATACCTGCACCATGATTAGCCGAAAACAATTTTTTTCCAACATGAGGATTACCAACAAATACGGTTTCTGACTGCACATGGATACCGGTCATACTCAGTACTTTCCCCTGATGAAGCGAACCCATCACCATCATCCCATTATGGGAGACCATCTTTTTGAGATGATTTAAGGTTTGACTTACACTTCCTTTGGTTTGAACCTGAACGACGGAGGATTGAGCGAAAGCCGCCGTTCCCATCAGACTAAGTGCCAAAACAAGAATGAAACTTAAGAAAGATTTTTTAACAGTGTTTTTAAGATCGTACATATGTTACCTCTTTTGTTTATAAGTTTTCGTTTAAGACGGATCATATTTCGTCTTTCATTACCTTTGTCGAAGCAAATGTGAAAACCTTACAAACTTTTTTGAGGTACTTTGAAATGTTAACCGGATTATCCGGTAAAGGTGGGCTTTCGATCTATTTATTGAGGTTTTTATCTATGTCAGACTTGATTTTTTTATAAGCTTCCCGGCTTAATCCTTCCCCATCCTCAACATCTTTTTTTTCAAAGATTTCTTTGGATTTTTTTAGGAGAGCATTCATTTTTTTGATTTGCTGCTGATATCTGTAACATAACTTGCAGCCAATAATATGAATGCGAACCTGCCACTTTTCTTTTAAGGAGAGCTCGGTATCCTGACTTTTACTTATCAATCTCGTGATATCTTCACAGGGTGGAGTCACAAGATCCGTAACTGTTTTTATGAATTTCATTTTTAATTTCATAACTCTTATGATTTATCTAACCAAAGTATTTCCAAACAACGGCGCAATCCACTCCTCGCCCGATGCATGATCACCCAGTAATTAGTCGTACTTATTTCCAATTCCTTACAGATAAACTTTGTATCCAACTCTTCAAGTTGACTCATTCTGAAGACGGTTGCAATGCGGTCAGGTAAATCATCCAGGCATTTGTTTAGGATCCGCAAAAATTCCGATTCGTGCAAGGATTCATCAGGCCATTCCGACCAATTTTGGGGAACACGATCAGGCCGCCATCGACCTTTATGGATTCCGGATTCTATAAAATCATCCAAATTACCGCCCTCAAAATCAACGTTATGTTTATCTGACTTATAAATATGACGATAATAATCCATAATTTTATGACGTAGAATACCCGTTAACCATGTTCGGATACTGCTTTTATCGTCAAAAGAAGAATAGTTTTTTAATGCCGCCAGAAAAGTTTCCTGGACAAGGTCCTCCGCTGTTTCCCGTCCAGAAACCCGAATTATTGCGTAACGAAATAAATAATCGCCATGATGATCGAGCCATTCTTGCGGATTATCATCTTCTGTCTGTTTTGAGGATCGTGCCATACATGAATTATAAGATCAAATATACAGTTGAACAATTAGGTAATGATAGTAAGAACCTGAATTGTTTTAAAATATCATTTTTCCCAAGGGGACTCTGTAAAACCTTCTCCAATTCGGAATTATCAATAAGTCTGTTAAAGAAAGCCGGCTTGGAATATCTTCTATAGATACTGAAATCACAATAAAAAAACAGAAAGCTCATTGCCGTGGATTTTGAGGTATGACTGGTGACAAAGCTAAAGATCTCAAATATTGGATAGATGTGTGAAGAATGTACACTCAGCCTGATTTAAAATTAAAGAGCATAGTAAAATCAGTCAGATGATAAAAAACCATTCAATAAACTTACCTAATTTGATTAAATGATAATAATTTTAAACTTTCTGAAATCAAGATAAACATTGTCTATTGTACGGGGCTTTAATACATTATATCGTTGACATCAAAATAAATGGAAGGCAATTAACCTACAAAGGACTATGGTTATTCGTGTAGAAATATATGGGTTCGTTTTACTATAAGGATAGTTCCGGTATCGATGTTAACCCGAATTATTCACGCAACCAATATGAAGTAATACCTATCATATTGTAAATAAAGTAACTTATAAAAAATAAACCGATCCTCGATTTTGAGGATGCTAAAAAACGTTGCGAAATTTGGCCGTGTTCTGCGTTGAATTTAAAAATGCTTGATCAACATACCAATGTACGTTTCAGGCACACTTTTAATCCCGAAAGCTTTTGGGACACGACAAAATTTCTTGGCGAATAATCCGGGTTAACGAAGATCAGTGTATTCTCTGATATTTTGATATAAAACTCACATACTATTTTAGTTTGTTTTCAGAATGGAATTATCAAAATATCGCATTTGTTAAATGTAACGATATTAAGAATTAATAAAGACTAATATGAAAACCACCAAAACTGTCGTAATTACCATAATCATTGAGATCGTGATTTTTGTAGCTTTTATATTTTCAGGGTTTTACAATGTTTCCGCTTTACATCCTGATCCGGGAATCGTACAATGGGTTTTTAGCACGACGAGCGATCGATCGGTTGAACATCATGCCAAAAATATCAAAATGCCCAATTTAAATGACAGTACTATGGTCGCGCATGGTTTTGATCATTATAATGAGATGTGTGTCGGTTGTCATGGAGCACCCGGGGTTAAACGCGGTGAAGGTGGTAAGGGATTGTTTCCAAAGCCACCGGATCTTACAGAATCAGCAAAAGAGATGCCTCCCAAAGAATTGTTTTGGATCGTTAAAAACGGAATTAAAAGTACTGGAATGCCAGCTTTTGGTAAGACCCATTCTAATAAGAAAATCGATTATATCATTGCATTCATGGAAAAAATGAAGACCATGTCGCCACAGCAATACGCACAGATGAAAAAGCAAGTCGGTGAGCATCACGATGAAGACGGGGACTGATTGTCATTAGATCTGTCCATATGAAGGATTGAATTATTAGAAGGCTTTGCAAAACCAGGTATTGAGCATACGGTTTTGCATAGGCTTCTATTACTTTAACGTGAGAGGTTCGTTTAAGCTTATAATCTATCTATCTACTTAATAAAAGTAGCTGTTAAATTAGATTATTCTATGACCACCGACAA